>CAYHAT010000094.1:8538-10182 GCA_964354675.1 uncultured Actinomycetota bacterium
AGAGGATGGCTCCCAGGGCTACCGGGGCCACGATGGAGCCCACGTATGACTCGTAGAGGTCGGCCCCCATGCCGGCCACGTCGCCCACGTTGTCACCCACGTTGTCGGCGATGACGGCGGGATTGCGCGGATCGTCCTCGGGGATGCCCGCCTCCACCTTGCCCACCAGGTCAGCGCCTATGTCGGCCGCCTTGGTGAAGATGCCCCCGCCCACCCTGGCGAAGAGGGCGATGGAGGATGCGCCCAGGCCGAAGGCCGCGATCACGTCTGGTACGTAGTTGCGTCCAAGGTCCGGGGCTATCTGCACGATGGTGTTGGGCGCCCACCATTTGGTCATGAGCAGATATACCACGGAGACCCCGAAGAGCCCCATACCCACCACCGCCAGGCCAGTGACCGAGCCGCCCCGGAAGGCCAGCTTCAAAGCCGGTCCCAGGCCTTGCTTGGCCGCCTGGGTGGTGCGGCAGTTGGCCCGGGTGGATACGTACATCCCGATGATGCCGATGCTGCCGGAGCAGACCACCCCGAAGAGATAGGCCAAGGCCTGGTAGCGCCCGATGGGCAGGTCACCGCTCTTAAGGAAGAAGAACATCGCCAAGGCCACCACCAGGAGGAACCAGATAGCGGTGGAGTACTCGCGCCGCAGGAAGGTCGCGGCTCCCTGTTGCACATGGCGAGAGATCCCCTGCATCTTCTCGTCGCCAGGGTCCTGCTTGAGGACCCACCAGGCGTAGAAGCCCGCGAACCCCAGGCCCAGCAAGCCCAAGATCAATGTGATATAGGGCCAGGTACTCTCCATATCCTCATTCCTTTCTTAAGCTTCCCATCCTGTACCTCGATATCTCAGCCGGTGCGCATCCTATCAATCCAGCATGTCGATCGATGCATGAGCCTTGGCAAGCCCGTCTTCATGGATTCTATAATCACCCATCGTATGCCGCAAGACGCCGCTAACCTTGCCCGTACCCCCTCTGACCGGGAATGCTCGATTCAGCCCTTGAAAATTCGGAATGGCGAAATTATAATTTGGAGTGGTCAAAATTTCAAGACCTTTTCGGAGAAGACATGAAAACCACGAAAGCTGCTGCTACAAGAGACCAGTTCGGGGAGTACCTGAAACACGTCTTCCGCCTGGAACAGGTCGCGAGCCCGGTCACGACCTCGGCCCTTGCGGAGTCCATGAATATAGCCCCCTCCACCGTAACCGAAATGCTCAAGCGGCTCTCCCGCAACGGCCTGATCAACTACGTGCCCTACCATGGGATCACCCTCACGGCGGAGGGAGAGAAGCTGTCGGTACAGGCCATCCGCAGGCATCGCGTAGTGGAGAGGTTCCTCACCGACATGCTGGGATTCGAGTGGCACGAGGCCCACGAAGAAGCCCTCCTCTTCGAGAACAACGTCTCCGACGAGGTGGAGCGGAGGCTCTATGCAGCCCTCAACCGCCCCAAGGTATGCCCCCACGGTTATCCCATCCCCAGCAAGGTAGAGGACGCCCGTGTGGATGAGGCCAACCTCTATTCACTCGAACCCGGGGAACTGGCTGAAGTGGTGAGCGTGAAAGACGACGACCCCGAGCTGCTGCGGTTCATGGCCTCCCTGGGGATAAAGCCCGGGGTGAAGATCAAGATCGATGCCAAGGAC
>CAYHAT010000095.1:0-10054 GCA_964354675.1 uncultured Actinomycetota bacterium
CCTTCGGGGTCATCCCCCCCTTCCCGGCCCTCATGGGCCTGGTCGCGGTGGAGGGGGTCGACATCAACCTGGTGATGCTCGTACACGGCGAGCAGTACCTGGAGATACGCAAGACCATCCCCACGGGAGGTAAGCTGACCACCAGGCCCAAGATCGCAGCCGTTTGGGACAAGACCAAGGGAGCCATTATCGAACTGGACGCGGACACGGTGGACGAGTCGGGGGAGGTGGTCTTCTACAACAAGTTCTCCAGCTTCATCCGCGGCGAGGGCGGATTCGGCGGGGAGCGCGGGCCGGAGCCGGGCAACGAGCCCCCCGAGCGCGACCCGGACAAGGTGGCGGAGGCGAAGACCCTGACCATCCAGGCCATGATCTACCGCCTGTCCGGCGACTACAATCCCCTGCACGTCGATCCCAACTTCTCCGCCATGGCGGGTTTCGACAGGCCTATCCTGCACGGCCTGTGCACCTTCGGCCATGTGGGGCGCGCGGTGCTGCGCGAGTACTGCGACAACGATCCCGCGAAGTTCAAGGCTATCAAGGTGCGCTTCAGCCGGCCCGTATGGCCCGGCGACACCATCGTCACCGAGATGTGGAAGGAAGCCGGCGATAAGATCGTCGTACGTGCTTCCACCAAGGAGCGCCAGGGCGAGTACTGCATCACCAACGCGGCGGTCTGGCTGAACGCTTAAGGCAATCGAAGCACGAGAGGGCGGGGGTATTCCTCCGCCCTCGTTGCGTACGGATGTATGCGTGCCAGGCCATCGCAGCGTGGTCTTTCTGAACGTGCGTAGATTGCCGAAACGGGTAAAGTCATTACTCCCGGGCGTAGACTATACAGAACGCCCTGCCCGAGAACTGCGGGGTCGGTCGGAGCGGAGCGTGTTAGCGGAGCGAGACCGCTACCCCGAGGCTCGGGCCTGCGCAGATGAAGGTCAGAAGTTGGGGATGAAGCTCTCCTCGCGCACGGCTTGCATGGCGATGGCGTCCTCGGGGCAGGCGACCTGGCAGAGCCCGCAGCCCATGCACTTCTCCGCCACGATGACGGAGACTTCCTCGCCGTCGCGCTCCTCAAGGGAGACGGCATCGAAGAAACAACGGTCCACGCAATCACCGCAACCGCTGCATGCCTCCTCATCCACTACCGCCAGGAAGCGGCTGGGGTCGACGATGATGGTCGCGGGGATGGGCAAGCCGAACGCCACGCAGCAGTCCTCGCAACAGTTGCAGATGATGTGACTGCCGTACGCCTTGTTCATGGTCACGTGGACGAGCCCGGCCTCCTCCGACATGCGGATGATCTCCATGGCCTCATCTACACTCAACTCGCGGCCGCTGCCCCTGTCGACGCTATAATCTGCAGCCTTACCCAGCTGCAGGCAGACCTCCAGGGGCTTGCCGCACTTACCATCAACCAAGCGGCAGGTGCAGTTGGCGACCGCCAACCTCCCCGCGTCACGCACGATCTTTTCCACGTCCTCGTACGCCAGTATGCCGCTACGCGCCTCCATCGGCTGGTTCACGGGCACCACCCGGGTGAAAGGTCTGGGGAGTATCATGCTCACCATGTTGATGTAGTCGGGAAGCTCTTCCTGGGTCTGGCGTTTCCACAGGTCGAGATACTCCCTGGTCACGCCGTCCCAGAGGATGGTAGCGTCGTGGAACTGGGTGATGTCGCGACACATGCGGTACAGCGTGCCCTGAGGCTTAGCGGCCTTGAAGACAAGGCCCTTATGGAAGAGGAGATCAAGCTTGCCCTGCATCTCCTCCTCGGAATAGCCGAGCTTCTCCGCCAGCTCCTCGGCCGTGCCGGGGGTCGCCAGCATGATGCGCGCCTCGTTCTCATCCGCGATCATACGGAAGAGGTCAGGGATAAACCTGCTCCCCTTGGTCAGGATACGTTCCGAAAGCTTTTCGTAGAGGTCCTCGTCGTTCATCTAAGTCCTCCTTGCTAAGGCCATCCGCTGACGGGGGTAACGTAATGATTATACACCCCGCAAAGCCCGGTAGGTTTGCTGGTAGTGGTTGAAGATTCCAGCTTGCTGGAGGTTGTGCGAGGTCCGCTTGAAAGAGGAACCGAGGACACGATCTCCGGCCGATCCCGTCAGTGCCCGGTGCCCCCAGCTGGTCTCTCTTCCTCCTGCGGGAGGTCGATCATTGCCCTGCTATGCCTTAAGCCGTCAGTGGATGAAGCGGCCCTCTGCTCGCTCCGTTGCTAATCGTTAAAGGCCTGCACTCTGCCACCCGAAACAAGGAGTGCGACCAGATTCTCGCGACCTGACCTGGCTCATGGCACATGTTTACAGTGCGGTTTAAAAAGGAATTATAGAGGTAGATAAGCCACCGAGAATGAAAGGGGGAGATTGAGATGGATCAAAAGGGTATGCAGAAAATGGCAGTAGAGGGTATGCGTTCGGGCATGCTCATGACCTTCGACACCATGAACTCCGTCCAGGAGCAGATGGAGAAGATGTGGAAGACGCTGCTGGACCAGGGCGGAGAACTCAAAAAGGAAGGCGAGAAGGTCATGGGGGAGTGGCTCGAGAACATGCGCAAGGGCCGCGAGGAATTCCGCCGCAACCTGGAGGAGGGACTGCACAAGATGGAGGAACTCCTGGGGCAGGAATAGCCGTATAGAAGGGACGGTCCATGCAAGAAAAAACGGACACCTGGCCGGACATGTGGAGTAAATGGCAGGATACGCAGGCGGACATGTTCAAGGATTGGATGGGCGCCTGGACCCGCATGGCCGGAGGATGGGGACAGGGCGGGGAAAAAGCAGCGGAGCGGTCGTGGCCGGACGCCCAGGACTTCTACCGTAGATGGTTGGAGTACGTCCAGGAGATGATGGCTAAGTTCGCGGTCCCCACGCAGGGGATCGGCCCGGATACGTTCACGAAGATGTTCCAGACCGCCGATATCTACTCGCAGTTGTACGCCTTGTGGATGCAAATGTTCGAAGCCTACCGTAAGGTCATAGGCGAGGGCGGCGAATATGACTTCGAGGCCATGAGCAAGATCCTGGAGACCTGGGCCGAGGAATACCGCAGCATAGTCCAGAAGGTCTTCGCGCCGGCGCTGCCCGAGCAGCTGCAATGGATCGCCGAGCTGTATTCCGGCGAGATCCCGCTCCTGGCGTCAGGGCTGCTCATGCACCTGTGGGCGCCCTGGTATGAGTACGGCCGCCGCATGGTGGACCGCGGGATGAAGATGGAGAAGCCGTCCCCAGAAGCGGCGGTAGAGGTCTACGAGGGGTGGAAGCAGGCTTACGAGGAGAGCATCGGTCGCCTGCTGCGCGCACCGGCCATGGGCTATTACCGCGAGGCGGCGGAGAAGCTCAGGCATACCGTCGATTCCCTCACGGAGTTCAACATCGTACTCGCCGAGTTCTACGCCGAGATCGAGAGCACCGGGGCAAAATCCTTCGAGAAGCTGCTGGAGAAACTGGCCTCCATGCAGGCGAAAGGCAAAGCGGAGCCCATGTCTTTCCGCGACCTCTACCGCCTGTGGTGGGAGACCAATGAGGAGATCTATATCGAGCTCTTCCGGACGGAGGAGTTCTCCAAGCTGCAGGGGCAGCTGGTGGACAAGGGGATGCAGTTCCGGCGCGACTTCCAGGCCTACGTAGAGGAGGCCACCAAGGAGCTGCCCTTCCCTAACCGTTCGGAGATGGACCACCTTTACAAGGCCGTGGACAGGTTGAAGCGAGAGGTAAGGACCCTCAAGAAGGAGCTCAAGACGCTCAAGGGAGCCGGGGGGGAGGGATGAACATGTTCAAGGAGTTCATGGACCCCAAGTTCTTCGTGGAGGAGTTGGAGGAAATCAACCGCAAGCTGGTGAAGGGAGCCGAGATCCTCACCACCATCTCGGATGTGGAGGTGGAGCCCACGCCCAAGGAGCTGGTGTTCGAAGAGGACAAGATGAGGCTCTTCCACTATCTTCCAGGTGAGGCCTTGACCTGCCCTACGCCCATCCTCATCTGCTATGCCCTGGTCAACCGCCAGTACATGATGGACCTGCAATCCGACCGCAGCCTCATCCGTAACCTGTTGGGGCAGGGACTGGATATCTACATCATCGACTGGGGGTACCCGGACCACGGCGACCGCTACGTGACCATGGAGGACTACATCGATGTCTATCTCGACGACTGCGTGGAAGTGGTGCGCGAGCGCACTGGTTGCGACAAGGTCAACCTCCTGGGAGTTTGCCAGGGCGGGACTTTCACTGCCGTCTACACCGCTCTCTACCCGGAGAAGGTCCGCAACCTCATCACCATGGTAGCGCCATTTGATTTCCACACCACCGACGGCCTGCTCAACGTGTGGAGCCAGTACATGGACATCGACAACATGGTTGACACCATGGGCGTCATCCCGGGCGAGTTCATGAACGTGGGTTTTCTCATGCTCAAGCCCTTCCAGCTCATGGTGGACAAGTACGTCGGGCTCATGGACAACCTGGACGACCCGGCGACGGTTACCAACTTCATGCGCATGGAGAAGTGGATCTTCGACAGCCCGGCGCAGGCGGGGGAGGCTTTCCGCAAGTTCTTAAAGGACCTCTACCAGGACAACAAGCTGGTGAAGGGCGAGCTGGAGATCGGGGGCAGGCGCGTGGACTTAAAGAAGATAACCATGCCCCTGCTCAATATCTACGCCACCGAGGACCACCTGGTGCCACCCGCCTCCTCCATCCCCCTGAACGACCTGGTGGGGAGCGAGGATAAGACACTTTACAGCTTCCCGGGCGGGCATATCGGCATCTACGTCAGCTCCCGTTCCCAGAAGGAACTCGCGCCCAACGTCTCGCAGTGGTTGATGACCCGCTGCCCGGAGGGCAGGGACGGCAGGCAGGTCTGCGGCCTTCCCGCCATGGGGATAGAGGGTGCCCAGGAGCCCAAGATGAAAGCCGCATCCAAGGCCAAAAAGCCGGCATCCAGTAAAGCGAAGAAGCCGGCTGCGTCCAAGGCCAAGAAACCGGCATCCAGTAAAGCGAAGAAGCCGGCTGCGTCCAAGGCCAAGAAACCGGCGGCATCCAAGGCAAGAGCGGCGAAGAAGAAATAGGACAGCCCCTGCACCGGGCCGGGGTGAACCACGGCTGGCGGAAGTCTTTACAGGATGCTCCAATCTGGCGGTCGCGTGAGAGATGTCCCGCATCTGATGGCGGCACAGGCGCAGGTCACCGAAGCGATAATGGCAGCGCTGGGATGTTGGCGGCATGCGCATGACGCCGATCCTATCGAGATGGCAGGCTAAGAGGAAGAAGAGGATGGAAGAAGAGAAACAGGTTCGCCGGATCATTGGCATCCCGCTCGTGAACAGTGGTACTGGATTTCGCTGGGGCCTCATCGCATCCGGCGATGTGGCGGTCGGGTTTATAGCCTCGGGGAAGTTCGCCGCCGGGTTGATCTCCTCGGGCGCTATCGCCGTAGGGTTGATAGCCTCCGGCGCGGTTGCAGTGGGCCTGTTCAGGGCCACCGGGGCTATTGCGGTGGGCAGGAAAAGCAACGGGGCATTGGCATTCGGCGTGAAGTCGCGGGGAGCGATAGCCGTTGGCAGGCAAGCCCAGGGTGCGGTCGCATTGGGGGAAGAAGCCCAGGGAGCCATCGCCTATTCCTGGAAGAAGGATTAAGAGACCCGTATGCCGCGCCCGCTTTTCCACCCTCCATTATCTAACCCGTTCGCATGTAGTCCAAGTATGCTGCGCCAAGGCTCAGATTCCGGAGATGGAAGAAGAAGCAAGCCGCCTACTTAACCCTCTTGCTCGCCTTCTGCGATCGAGGTCTTCCACAAGTGGGTCAAGGTGACCGAGCCCAGGCTCAGGGTCCAGAGGTGGACGAATAACATGGTGGCGCGGTCGCTGTCCAGCGGCCAGTATTTGCGGTTCTCCAGGGAATACAGGATATCCACGCAGGCGAGGAAGATCAGAGAACTCCCGGCAGCCGTCCCCAGGAACTCTCCCTCCGGCTCGCCGCGCCAAAGGTGCCAGGCGGCCAGCATGCATAGGACGCTCATCCAGGAATCCGCGAGGGGGAAAGCACGTTCAAAGGCTTCGTCCTGCTCGCTCTCCGTGGCCCGGATCTTGCCGGAGAAGAAGAGGGCCCAGAAAGTGGCGGTGCCCAGCCCGGTGAGGCCGAGCAGCGCGCCGAGGAGGCGGCGCCCCCAGGTCACATCCTTCTTGACGTTCTCTTGCATGGCATTATTATATCAACTCGCGCAAGCAGTGCGGCAGCACGCGTCTGCTCGAGACTTGTCCACGAGGATGTCGATATGATAATGCTGCGTACAAAAATAACGCCGACAAGCCTGCCAGGAACAGGAAAGTCTGACTGCCCCGGCTCAAAGAAATGCCCATGCACGGTTTACGGAAAGTCTACCGATGAGTGATACCGTCTCATGCTGGAAGGAACGGATCATAGAGGGGTCTTACCCGTGTCGGTTAGAAACGAACGCAGGAATGAAGCCATGCTCACCAGGGCAAGGTCTCTTCCCCTCGCCATCCCCTTCGCCCTTGCGAGCGTGTCCGGGTCGGTCACCGTGAGACTGAAGCGCTTGTGCCAGACGTTGTGTCGTGATTGCCCCTTGTACTCGAGGAGTCTTTCCAGCCCTACGAAATCGTGGCATAGCTCGTCGCTTATGGAGCGGACGGCGCAGAAAGGCAGTCCTTCACCGGCGGCCACCTGTGCCGCGGCCGCTCCCTCCATCTCCACCGCGAGAGCACCGAAAGCGTCACCGAGGTGCGCGCGCAATTCCGGGTCGAGGACGACCTGGTCGCAGGTGAGGACCTTGCCCAGCCGGTACGGCAGCCCCGCCGCCTCGGCGGCCATGCGGGCACTCTCCACCCATGATGCGGGGGCGGGGAAGGAGGGGTGAAAGACCAGGCGGCCTTCCTCGCACAGGCCGGGTCCCGTTGTGCTGAAACCGCCGGAATGGGCTATGCCCACGTCGCCCGGTACGAGATCAGTGGCGATGACCAGGTCTCCTAGCCTGACGTCGGGGGAAAGGGCGCCGGCGATGCCGCATATCAAGAGGGCTTCGAGGGGATAGCGGTCCAGCAGGAACCGGGTACCCGCGGCGGCGGCCACTTTGCCCACCCCGGCGGAGAGGGCCAGGACCTCGTTGCCGCCCACCTTTCCCTCCACCAGCCTCATTCCCCCGGGGGCAATCCTGTCGGTCGCATCTGTGAGGAGAGGAAGCACGCTAGCCATCTCCATGGGGGTCGCGCATAACAAGCCGAACAACCCGGCCTCCTTTCCGACCTCCGGTTCCGGCCCCGGCGTCTTCAATGTAGAATGTGATGTACCAGGAATATAGTAGCAGCGTACCGGGGCACGGGAAAGCGAGAGTCGTATCGCCGACGGTAAGCGAGCATCTTAGCGTGAAGACGGAGAACGGGAAGGGAGTCTAGAGCAAGTATGGAAGGGGAGAAAAGCCACAAAGTCTGCCTGCGCTGCGGCAAGCTCATGCCCGCGGAAGCTTTCTTCTGCAATTCCTGTGGAGCGGACTTGCGGGCCGAGCCGGCGCCGGGACTGCAGGGAGCGGTCGACCCCGCGGATTTCAAAGGTTCCAGCGCATGTGGACCTGCGCCAGGAAAAGCGGCTGTTCCCGCCACCTATCCCGCTGTTTATCCCGCCCCGCCCCCCACGTCACTGGGAGCTGGCCCGGCAGGCGTGCAGCCTTACCCCGCCCCCCCGGTGCCCCCCGCCTACCATCCCTATGCGGTCATATACGGGCAGCGCAAGACCGACGACCTGGCCATCATCTCCATCGCCTGCGCCGTCGCCAGTTTCGTCATCCTCCCTTTCTTCGCGGCCGTGGCGGCCATCGCTGTGGGGTATGCCTCGCGGGAACGCATCCGCAAGAGTGAGGGGGCTCTCGAAGGAGACGGGCTGGCCTTGGCGGGCATCCTGGTGGGTATGTTCAACGTGGCCCTTATCATGGCCCTGCTGCTGCTCGTAGTAGTGGCGATATTGTCATCGTAGGGCAGCGGGAGTGTTAATAGGGCACCAATCGCGAGAAGGCTCGAGCCCGGTGATTCACTCCGGCAGCGAGCTCTCCAACTGGGAAAAAAGCAGTGGGTCTTCAGCGAGCTCGCGCAGGGCGCGCAACTCGTGCTCGTCTCGTTTGCGGGCCACCAGGCTGATGTAGAAGCGGGCTGCATCCATCACCTTGCGGTAGGTCTGGGGATAGAGTTCGCGCACGGCCATCTCCAGGGAATCTTCCAGGGAGAATCCTGACTGTCTTTTGCGTTGGGCCAGGGCGAATATGCGGGGATAATCGGCGATAGTGTCGGGACGCCGCGTCCTGGGCACTATGTCTCTGCCCTCATCGCCGGCCTTACGACCGCGTATCTCCTCGGCCAGCCCGGTTCTGTCCGCAAGTTCTCGCAGCGCCCGCAGAGAACCCCATTCCCGTTCCTGCTTGAGACGGGAGAGGATAAGCCCGGCCTCCACGATGATCTCCTTACAGGTTAGCGGGTAGCTATCCCTCAGGCAGGACTCCAGAGCCGCGGGCACGCTCATACCCCTGCCGACCAGGATCAGGGTCTCGGAAAAGACAGCCTGGTAATCGACAAAATCCGTAGGGTGTAGCTCTTCCTCCATGTATCAATTCTACCACCAGGAATGATCGGGCTACGATGGTTTGCATCGCGTAAGCGACAGCGCCGCCAAAGGACGGCGCGGCGGTGCCTGCGCCTGGACATTTCCGAATGTCCAGGCGCAGGCACGCTTACCCGCGGACAAGTTACGGCGCGAAGCCCTGGGAGTCGTGACCGCCCGGCCAGTTATAGGAGTGGTGCCCCTGGTAAAAGAAGTACATGGGACGCTCACATATCACCGGCTGGGATGCCAACACATACGCGGACAACTGCAGGTTGTTACCGGCATCCTGGTTCACGTGGATGGTGAAACGGGACTGGGGCTGTACGGTGTGGGTGCGGGTGATGGGGGCCCCTCCCTGTACGTAATAGGTGACGTTGAGGTTGGCCGCCACGCCGCCGGGATTCTGTACCGTGAGCCACTCGTCGAAGCCCTCACCGGTGTATCCCTCGCCGAAGTACCACTCGGTGGATGCTGAGTTCACCCCCACGGCGCAGTGGCCTCCGGGCAGCCCACCATGTAGCATATCGAAGTACATGGGCCTCTCCACCAATATCGGTTGGTTGGAGTGCAGGTAGGTCGAGAGGTCTGACGCTTCCCCGCTGTCCGCCCCGGCGTTGATGGTATAGCGGGAGTTGGCGGGGATGGTGTGGGTGCGGGTGATGGGAGGGCCGGAAGGCCGGTAGTAGGCCACGGCGACCGTGGCCGGCGCGGGATTGGGGTTCTGGATGGTTATATATTCGGTGAAAGGATCGAAGGTAGCCCCTTCCGCCAGGTACCAATCCTGGGCGAGGTAGTTGGAGCCTACGACGATGTGGCCTCCGTCCATCTTGTTCTGGTAGTTGAAATACATCGGCCTCTCCGCCAGGACTGGCTGGTCAGCATGGATGGCGGTCGACACCTCTTTATCCGGCCCGATATCCTGGTTGACGCTGATGGTGTAGCGAGAGGTGGGCGCCACGCGATGCTGCTTCTTGATGGGGCTCCCGCCGTTTATGTAGTAGGTGACGTCCACAACAGCCCAGTCCGGGTTGGGGTTCTGTATGGTCAGCCACTCCTCGAAGTTATTGCCGGTGTAGCCCTCCGCGAAATACCAGTGGCGGGACAGTTGGGTGGAGCCCATGGCATCGTGCCCGCCCCGCCAGCTGTGCGAGCCCAGCCCGGAGTATCTGAAATACATGGGCCTCTCCACGATCACCCTTTGGTTCGCGATGACCTGGAAGGAGTTCTCCAGGTTGTTCCCGAGGTCGGTGTTGACGTAGATGGTGTAGCGGGAATTGGCCGGGACGTTGTGGTTCCTGGTCACCGGAGCGCCCGCAGGGGTGAAGTAGACCACCGTCACCGCGGCCGCCGCGGCGCTGGGGTTCTCGATGCTTATCCACTGGTCGAAGCCGGAGCCGGTGTAGCCCTCCGCGAAATACCAGGTGGTGGGGAGGGCGTTTAAGTCGATGG
>CAYHAT010000096.1:0-7991 GCA_964354675.1 uncultured Actinomycetota bacterium
CGTAGCCCAGGTGATGACCTCAGACCAGTACGATCCCGACTCGGTCCCCGGCAACAACGACGACACCGAGGACGACCAGGATACTGAAACAGCCACCCCCCAGATAGCGGACGTCTCTCTAACCAAGACGGTGGACGACCCCACCCCCAACGTGGGAGATACCGTGACCTTCACCATAACGGCGGCCAACGCCGGCCCCGATATCGCCACGGGTGTAAGCATAAACGATGTCCTTCCCAACGGCTTCACCTACGTGACGGGCTCCATAGCGGGCGGGGACGGCAGGATCGATGCTTCCGATCCCATTCTAAGCTGGAGCATAATCTCCATGGCTTCCGGGACCAGCGTGGACCTCACCTTCGAGGCCGCCGTGCTCTCCTCCGGCAACTACATCAACGTGGCCCAGGTGATGGCGGCGGACCAGTACGATCCCGACAGTAGCCCTGGAAACGACGATGGAGACCAGTCCGAGGACGATGAGGACGCAGAAAGCGTAACTCCGCAACAAGCAGACTTGAGCCTGGATAAAACGGTGGACGACCCCACCCCCAACGTGGGAGATACGGTCACCTTCACCATCTCCGTGGCCAACGCAGGCCCCGATGTTGCCACCAACGTAAGCGTTGCGGACGTCATCCCCGACGGCTATTCCTACGCGGCAGGGACCATGGCTGGTGGAGACGCCCAGGATGAGTCCGCGGCTCCGGTCCTCACCTGGTCTATCAATACTCTCGCCTCAGGAACCAGCGTGGACCTTACCTTCCAGGCCACCGTGCTCTCCTCCGGCAACTACGTAAACGTTGCCCAGGTGATGGCATCAGACCAGTACGATCCCGATTCCGCCCCCGCAAACGACGATGGGGACCAGTCAGAAGACGACGAGGACGCTGAAAGTGTAACCCCCCGCGTTGCTGACCTCTCCCTCACCAAGACGGTGGACAACTCCACCCCCGACGTGGGAGATACGGTCACCTTCACCATAACGATATCTAACGCAGGCCCTGATACCGCCACCGGCGTAAGCGTCGAAGACGTCATCCCCGACGGCTTATACTACGTGGCGGGCTCCATGGCCGGTGGAGACACCCAGGATGACTCCGGTTTGCCCACCCTCTCTTGGACGTTGAACTCGCTGGCCTCCGGCGCATCCGTGGACTTGACCTTCCAGGCCGTCGTGCTCTCCTCCGGCAACTACGTAAACGTTGCCCAGGTGGTGGCATCAGACCAGTACGATCCCGACTCCGCACCGGCCAACGACGACGGAGACCAGTCCGAGGACGACGAGGATGCGGAAAGCGTAACACCCCGCATGGCCGACCTGAGCCTCACCAAGACAGTGGACAACCCCACCCCCGACGTGGGAGACACGGTCACCTTCACCATCACCGTGGCCAACGCAGGCTCCGATGTCGCCACCAACGTAAGCGTAAACGATGTCCTGCCCAGCGGTCTCTCCTACGTGGCGGGCTCCATAGCGGGTGGAGACAGCAGAAGCGATGCTTCCGCCCCCACCCTCACATGGACCATCAACACCCTCGCCTCCGGCGCATCCGTGGACTTGACCCTCCAGGCCATCGTGCTTTCCTCCGGCAACTACGTAAACGTTGCCCAGGTGATGGCATCAGACCTGTTCGATCCAGACAGTAGCCCCGCCAACGACGACGGAGACCAGTCCGAGGACGACGAGGACGCGGCAACCGCGACTCCCCAGGTGGCCGACTTGAGCCTGGAGAAGACCGTGGACAACTCCATCCCTGATGTGGGAGATACGGTCACCTTCACCATCACCGTGGCCAACGCAGGCCCCGATGCAGCCACCAACGTAAGCGTGAACGATGTCCTGCCCGGCGGCCTCTCCTACGTGGCGGGCTCCATAGCGGGCGGGGACGCCCAGGACGACTCCGGGGCTCCGGTCCTCACCTGGTCTATAAATAATCTCGCCTCGGGAACTAGTGTGGACCTCGCCTTCCAGGCCACCATCCTTTCCTCTGGCAACCACACAAACATAACCCAGGTGATGGCGGCGGACCAGTACGATCCCGACTCCGTACCCGCCAACGACGACGGGGACCAGTCTGAGGACGACGAGGATGCAGAGAGCGTGACAACGCAGCAGTCTGCCGACCTGAGCCTCAACAAGACGGTGAACGATACCGCTCCCGACGTGGGAGATACCGTCACCTTCACCCTGACCCTTTCAAACGCCGGCCCCGACGCTGCCACCAACGTAAGCGTAGAGGACGTCATCCCCGATGGCTTCTCCTACGTGGCGGGTTCCATAGCCGGCGGAGATGCAAGGGATGACTCCGGCGCCCCCACTCTCACCTGGACGATAAATACCATCGTTTCCGGAACATCGGTGGATCTCAGCTACCAGGTACTGGTCCTCGCCTCCGGCAACCACACCAACGTGGCCCAGGTGATGGCCTCAGACCAGTACGATCCCGACTCCATCCCCGGCAACGGCGATGGGACAGAGGACGACCAGGATTCAATAACCGCCCAGCAGTCTGCAGACCTGAGCCTCACCAAGACGGTGGACGACTCCACCCCCGATGTGGGAGATACCGTCACCTTCACCATCACGGTGGCTAACGCAGGCCCCGATGCCGCCACCAACGTAAGCGTAAACGATGTCCTGCCCGGCGGCTTCTCTTACACAGGTGGTTCCATTACAGGTGGGGACGCCCGCGATGATACTGGTTCACCCACCTTAACCTGGACCATCATTACCCTCGCCTCCGGCGCATCGGTGGACCTCACCTTCCAGGCCATCGTGCTCGCCTCGGGTAACCACACCAACACAGCCCAGGTGATGGATGCGGACCAGTTCGATCCCGACTCCGCACCAGCTAACGACGACGGGGACCAGTCCGAGGATGACGAGGACGCGGCAACCGTGGCTCTCCAGGTAGCCGACTTGAGCCTGGATAAGACCGTTAACGACACTAACCCCGACGTGGGAGATACCGTCACCTTCACCATAACGGTTTCCAACGCCGGCCCCGATGCCGCTGCCAACGTAAGCGTAAGAGATGTCCTGCCCAGTGGTTTCTCTTACCTAGGTGGTTCCATCGCCGGTGGAAACAGCAGAAGCGATGCTTCCGCCCCCACCTTGAACTGGACCATCAACAACCTCGCCTCGGGAACGAGTGTGGACCTGACCTTCCGGGCCACCGTCCTCGCCTCTGGCAACCATATCAATACAGCCCAGGTGATGACATCAGACCAATACGACCCTGACTCCACTCCCGGCAACGACGACGGGGACCAATCGGAAGACGACGAGGACAGCGCGGCCATCGCGAACATAAACCTTTTCGACCCGCCATATGGCATAAAGACCGTGAACGACCAAGGATTACCGCAGTTGGAATGGGGATTGGTCTGGATAAATAACGGCAATGCAGATTCCTTGCGCGTAAGGATAGTGGACAGGATCCCGGAGGGAACGACATACGTGGAGGGAAGCCTTGCCTGCGAGGCGCGAGGAAACTCCGAGACTATCTCATGCGAGTATGACCCTCTGGACAACATGGTGGTTTGGGAAGGGATTATCGCAGCCGATCCCGGAGCCACCAATGAAGCGGAAGCGAAGAACGAATTGGTCATCACCTTCAAGACAACGGTAAACGAAGGTATCGATGAAGCCGAGAACCAGGCTTCCGCCTACTGGGACAGGAACGGAGACGGGGTGCTGAACAACGACGACGACAATATCAGGAACAACACCCCAGTTCTAAGCGATGATACGACTACATCACATAACCTTGATCCAACTGCCTGGCGGAGAGAACTCCCGGATGAACAGGGGACGCTTCCCAATACGGGAATCGATAACCGGACCAGGCTCCTGGTAACAATGTCGATGTTTACCATTATCGCGGGCCTGGCGCTCTTGGCGGCAGGTATTATCATGCTTTTGAGCAGCAGGCGGAGAGAGGAAAGCCAAGTACCTGTTTTCGGTTGGGAGTCGTCGCGCCTTCCATATGACGGTTGAGCGCATATCAACAGTCACCGGCGAGATTGGAAACGACCTGACCCCGTAGGGTTATTAAGGCATCCAGCTTGCGAGTTTTCTAAACAACTGCCGTGATGCCTTTGATCAGAAGGTACACTCCGAAGATAAGCAGGATCGCAGCCCCGATAACCTTGCTGTGTCTCATCAACCATCCCTGGAGCGAAGCAAGAGCCTTTTCGGACTTGGCTGGAAAGACGAAATATATGGCGATGGGGATGAGAACGGTCGTCAGGGTGAAGAAGGTCAGTATGACCAAGGATATGACCTCTTCATAGATCTCGAGGTTGGACGCACTGATCACGTGCAGGCCGGAGACGAAGATGATGAAGGTGGATGAATTGACGACCATCGAGATGCAGCCCAAGGCGAAAGCCCCCTTAACGCTCATATCGCTCTCGACTTTGGGCCCCTTCTCCTTTTTACGGCGCAGCAGATCAAATGGTATGGCCACAAGGCATAGAGCCCCCAACGCGATATCTATATAGGCGTCGAGCTTGCTCGTTCCGCCGCTTCCTGCCGCCTGTAACAAGTAGACTCCGGCGAATCCCAAGGCGATCAGGGTCAGCGTGAAGCCAAGGAGCCAGAGCAAGGAGTTTCTCCTGGCGTTCTCCTTGGACAGCACCGTGATGAGGATCATGACCGCTACCGGGCTGACGGAAGCGGCCAAGCCGATCACTATCAAGCGCGGGACTAATGAACCCATAGCAAGAATATATCAGCTTGGGCCGTTTCTTTCAGTCACTCGTGAAGAGGGATCGTAGTTCGTCCAGGGTCATCAGTTGCACGCCCTTGTTCAGCATGCCTCGCAGGCCGCCGTCGTTTACCTGGGTGCACGCGCTGGGAACCAGTCCTACGCGGTAGTCGCGGTCCGTCGCGCTGAGCTGCGCCGCCAGCACGCAGTTGGGAAAGGTGATCCCCACAATGACCACGCTGTCGATGCCCCTGGCGTCTAAGAACTCCTTGAGTCGGGTGTCGTGGAAGGCACTGAAGCGCGGCTTATACATGACGAACTCGGGGGGCGTCAGCTCCTGTATCTCGCCGGCGAGCAAGGCGTCGGCGTCCAGTTCGGCACCGGTCGGGTTGGTGGAGGCAACGAGCTGTGAGCCCCAGGTCCCCGGGATGGCGATACGCAACTCGCCTTGCTCGAACTGCCATCTGCGGCAGGGATCCACATTGCTCGCGTCCTCCTTGTATAGACGGATGACATGCACGACAGGCAGCTCTGCGCCGCGGAATATCTCTATGGCCTCGATCAGGTCCGGCATCGCTGCCTCCAATCCAGGTATAGGATAAGCGCCCTTCGGGTCGCCGTAGTCGTTCTGGGTGTCGATGACCAATAGGGCACAGCGGTCTGCACTCAACTCCGTGTATGGTGTGACCAGGTTTTCATATGGCGTTTTCATGGCATCCTTCTGACGATCGCTTTACCTCTCCCACGGTCCATATCCTCAGGTACTGGCAGCCTAAGACCCATGGTATCATTTACTCAGTCGCTTTTCTCCCGTCGCCGCTCACCCATATCCATGGTGATGAGACATATAATTACCATAGGGTGTTTGATCTACACTTCTACCTTGGAGAGCCGTAACCCGATCGGGGGAGATGCGTGATGAGGAAAACGATGCTCGTCATCAGTATGGTCAGCATACTCGCCGTCTTTTCGTTCGGTGCTGCCTCGTGTGGTCAGGAAGGTGTGAAGACGGATGGCACGGAGATGCACGGGCAGGCACAGGACATAATAGGATCGATGCAATATGCGGGAGTAGGGCGTACCTACCTCCTTCATCTCCCCCCCGCTTATAACGGAGTGGATGCCCTGCCCCTCCTCTTAGCCTTTCACGGCGGGGGGGGAGACGGCGAGGGGATGGCGCGGGTGACCCACCTCAACGATATCGCGGACGAGCGGGACTTTATCGTCGTATACCCAGACGGGATCAACAACAACTGGAATGACGGCAGGCCGGAGGTGAACCCCGGGGTGGACGACGTGGGTTTCATCTGCGCGCTCATGGAAGAGCTGAAGCTTGAATACGGCGTTGACCCGCAAAGGATATACTCGACCGGTATCTCCAATGGGGGCATGTTCTCTTTTCGCCTCGCTTGCGAACTGTCGGGCAAGATAGCGGCGGTGGCCCCCGTGGCCGCCCTCATGGGCGAGGACCTGTCGCGGACCTGTTCGCCGCCGCGTCCCGTCCCGGTGATGCTCATCATGGGCACGGACGACCCGCTCGTGCCCTGGGAGGGAGGGGAGATAGGGGGAGACAGGATAGAGCGCGGCCGCGCGATCTCGGCGCCCGCAACCGTATCATTCTGGGTTGAAGTGGATGGTTGCACCGAGAGCCCGGTCGTAGAATACTTGGCCGACACTGACCCGGGCGACCGTACGCGGGTGCGGCAAGAGACCTATAGCGGGGGACGCGACGGCACCGAGGTGATAATGCTGGCGGTGGAGGGCGGGGGTCATACCTGGCCCGGCGGCGAACAGTACATGCGTGAGAGGGTCATCGGCGTGACCAGCTACGACATCGACGCCGGGGAAGTCATCTGGGACTTCTGTGAGAAATACCGGCTTTAGGGGGTCGTGTCTTCGATCTTCGGTTTTGTATTTTCGCGTTGAGCAGCGCTTATTTATTGGAGGAACCGAAGATCGAAGACACGACCCCTCCGATCATTTCGCGTGGACTGTGAAAACGGTGGTGAAGGGGTCGGGCTCCTCCCACGTGGTCTCCGATTCCACTCCCTCCACCGCCTCGAAGATCGCCGCCATGTGGCCTGCCAACAGGTGCTCGTTGTAGGGATTCTCCACGGCCACTTGCAGATACCCGTGGTCCTGCTCCAGGCGAACCGGATTTCCCTGTCCCCACAAGGGGAGAGGGGCCAGGATCTTCTCGTAGATGCCCTGGTTACCCTTGGGGGAAAGCCTGTCCTCCCTGGTGATGAGCTTTAACTCGTCGAGGTGGCGGTGGGTGGTCTCCTTCTGGGCCTTGATGATCACGGGATAGATGTCCTCGCCCAGCTCTTTCTCCAACTCGCGGAATACGGTCGTGGGTGTATAGCCGTCTAGAAATACCATGCGGATGTTGCGCCTGGTGTCCATGATGACCCCGTCGTTCTCTCTCCACCGCAGGTAGGAGAGCTCGCTGGGCACGCCGCATATGCGGCAGCGTGGATATGTTAGGTTCCCAGGCTTTAAGGGAGGCAGGTTCACCACCAGGCGTTCCGAGACCTCCGGTTTATGCTCTGATACGGTGATGGCTATGACATCGTCGCCGTCGATCTCCATCCAGGTGTGTTCGAAGGGCTTCTGCTCCAGGCTCTCGAAAGCCCCGAGGATGATCGCGGCCATGAGTTCGCGGTTGTAAGGATTGCGTATCAGCGCCTCACCCCCACGCCCCGGCCAGTAGTGAACTGACTTGGCATAGGACTGACCGGTCACGATGGCCACGGTACAGAAAACGCGCACCACTAACTTCTTGTTGTAGCCCAACCTCCCCAGCGAGAAGGGGAACCTGTTCAAGACGCCATCCATCACCTCTTTTGCGGCGTTCCTCTGGGCTTCGAAGACGAGATGGGAGAGGGGGATGCCCATCTTCTCCTCGATGCGGGCAAAGAGAGCATTGAAAAGATCGGCTTCCAGCAGGACCGCCCGCAGGTCCGGCATCATGCGCTCCGAGATAGTCCCGCTGTTGTTCCACCTGATTATCCTCGAGAACATGAAGGGAAATCCGCAGCTCGGGCATTTCAGTATGCGCACCGACGACCCCTTTACCTGGAGCAGACGGGAAGAGATCGCGCTATAGATCTCCTTCCGCGCGTTGACCGTACTTGCAATAAGAAACGTTGGTTTGGTTCGCCGCTTACCATAACCGCCTACTGGCGAGTCCATATAATTGTCGGCAGAAGGACGCTGACTGTTGAATCCTGCTTGATCAGCTAAACCCTACATCTCGAAAATCCTCGTCCTGGTTTA
>CAYHAT010000096.1:8091-9998 GCA_964354675.1 uncultured Actinomycetota bacterium
TGAATCCTGCTTGATCAGCTAAACCCTACATCTCGAAAATCCTCGTCCTGGTTTAAGAACGTGCCGAAGCACGCATAATAATCGTAGGAATATTTAAAGAAGAGGGCGAGGCCCTGCTGCCGGTCGATATCGCAGACCTGGCGGTGGAGCGTCGTAGATATTGCGAGAGCGTGGTCACTGGCTAGAATCCTGGCTTCCGTCCCACGCTGGTGATCATATAAACATTCGGAACCATGAAGAAGGGGGCGAAGGCCGTGCCATCTGGAGAGATCGCGGACCTGGTGGGAGAGCAGCGTAGGTATTTCCAGAGCGGGGTTACGCGGGAGATATCCTTCCGCCGCACGCAGCTGGAAAAGTTCAGGGGGATGATCCAGGACAACCGGGAGAGGATCCTGAAAGCAGTAGATGATGACCTGCGTAAGCCGCCCTTCGAGATGTTCGCGAGTGAGATCGCCTTCCTTCTGGCGGAGGTGGGTTTCGCCCTCAAGAAGCTGGCCTGTTGGACCAGTCCAGTCAAGGTGTCCAGTCCTCCCATCTTCCTGGGAGCCGAGAGCCGCATCTATCCTGAGCCCTATGGGGTGGCGTTGATATTCGCACCGTGGAACTATCCCTTTATGCTCTTGCTTGCCCCTCTGGTGGGCGCGATCGCTGCGGGCAACTGTACCGTGCTCAAACCTTCCGAGGTTTCCCCCCATTCATCCCGCGCCATCGCCGAGATGGTGGCGGAGACCTTCGATCCCAGCTATATCACGGCGGTGGAGGGTGGCATGGAAGTGAGCGAGCCTTTGCTGCAGCAGAAGTTCGATTACATCTTTTTCACCGGCGGCACCGTGGTGGGAAAGGAGATCATGAAAGCGGCGGCTGAGCACCTCACGCCGGTGACCTTGGAGTTGGGGGGCAAGTCACCCTGCATCGTGGACGAGGGGGTACGCTTGAGATACGCGGCACGCCGTATCGCCTTCGGGAAATTCCTTAACGCCGGCCAGACCTGCATCGCCCCCGACTTCCTCCTGGTCCATCACAGCGTCAAGCCACGCTTGCTGGAGGAGCTCAGGAAGAGCATCATCTCCTTTTACGGGAAAGAGCCCAGAAAAAGCCGCCACTATACGCGTATCATCAACAGCCGTCACTTCGAGCGCCTGTCTCGTCTGCTGGGGGAGGGGAATATCGTTACCGGAGGCGAAACGGACGCCGAGGACCTTTATGTTGCTCCAACTATCATAGACGAGCCGGGATCGGACGCGCCGGTGATGCGTGAAGAGATATTCGGGCCCATCCTCCCCGTCTTCGCATATCGTGACCTGGATGAAGCTATCGAGATGGTGAACTCCCGCCCCAAGCCCCTGGCGCTTTACCTCTTCTCCCCGGATACCGCCAGACAGCAAAGGATATTGCGGGAGATATCCGCGGGTGGAGTGTGTATCAATTCAACCGTCCTGCACGAGTCCACCCAGACCCTACCCTTCGGCGGGGTGGGGAACAGCGGCATGGGCGCCTATCATGGTAAGGCGACCTTCGATACCTTCACTCACTACAAGCCGGTCCTGAACCAGCGGTTGCCCCTGGATATGGTGCTCAGGCCGCCTTACCCAGACTCGAAGGCGGTCAACGCCGTCCTGCAGCGCCTGCTCCTGAGCGGGAGGAAATGCCGCCCCCGCTGATGGTTGGGGTCGTGTCTTCGATCTTCGGTTTTCCAGCCCGCTAGTAATTCCTTCGATTCTCGTGCAATAAAATCGAAGATCGAAGACACGACCCCTAATTCCTGAACACCAGCGATTTTGAGGAAAGGCTTCATGACAAGGACAGAACAAAGGATCTAGGGCATAATGCATCGTTTCCTGAGTAGTATTGTATATAATGTATTTAGACGGCATTACGGTTATGAATAGGGTATATGGGGGTAGTCA
>CAYHAT010000097.1:0-9850 GCA_964354675.1 uncultured Actinomycetota bacterium
CTCTTCTTTCCCATACTCTTCTTCTCCATCGCCGCCTTCAGCATCTACATGATCCTCTCGCGCCTGGTGCGGACCCAGAGGCCGATCATCGGCCTCATGCGCGCCGTCGGTTATTCCTCCCGCACGGTGCTGCGCCATTACATGTCCTTCGCCCTCGCCGTGGGATTGGTGGGGGTGGTGCTGGGGAGCCTGCTGGGTTGGGCCGCCACAGGCCTGATCTCCAAGATATACTCCAGCACCATGAAGATCCCCTTCGTGCAGTACGGCACTTACCCCGAGGTCTTTCTTTACGGTTTCCTCATGGCCATGGGGTTCTGTGCCATCTCGGGCATCGTCCCGGCGCGCAGGTCGGCGGCGGTGCAGCCGACCGAAGCCTTGCGCGGCGTAGTCGATCCCGCCAGGTACGGCAAGGTCTCCTGGGTGGAGAGGCTCCTGCCCCGCATCGACCGGCTGCGCGTCTTCTGGCGGCTGCCGCTGCGCAACGTCTTCCGCAACCGCCGCCGTACCGCCTTCACCGTGATCGGGATCATGTTCGCCGTCATCCTCATCATGTTGAACCTGGGGATCAACGACACCGTTAACGCCAATATGAACCAGGCTTTCAACCACCTTTTCACCTTTGATATCGCCGTGCTCTTCCTCGACCCGCAGACGCGAGTGACCCAGAAGAAGATCGAGAATATCCCCGGGGTGACGGCGGTGGAGCCCACCGTCGGCCGCCCCTGTACCATAAGCAACGGCGATACGGATGTGGAGAGCATCCTCATGGGGGCACTCGCGGATACGGCGATGCGCGGCTTTCTGGACGAGAAGAACAACGAGGTCCTGATCACACCGAACCACTGCCTGGTGAGCAGGAACTACCGCGACGAGCTGGGCATCGCAGTCGGTGACATGGTGGAGGTCACCTCCCTGGGACGCTCTCGTTCCTTCATGGTCTCCGACTTCATCCTGGAGCCCATGGGTTCCTTCGTTTATGTGCCCGTGGAAGAGGCGAGGGACCTGCTCGGGTACGGAACCAAGTCCTCGGCATTCTATATCCAGGTGGATTCCGGATATTACCAGCAGGTGCGGGATTCCCTCTACGAGATGCCGGAAGTGCTCACCCTCGTAGACCTTAGCCAGATCAAGAAGGAGATAAACTCCTACATGTCCCTTCTATATATCGTCATCGCGGTGATGCTGGTATTCGGGATCATCATGGCCTCCTCCCTGGTCTTCAACACCTCCACCATCAACATCATGGAGCGCGAACAGGAGGTGGCCACCATGCTCACCCTGGGGGTCCCGCAGTGGAAGGCATCGCTATCCCTCACCCTGGAGAACGTGATGATGGGACTACTGGGCCTTATCCCGGGTTACATCGCTGCGCGGTTGGTGATGGGTCAAGCCATGAAGCTCTACGAGAACGAGCTCTTCTCCTTCACGCCGGCCATCTCCGTCTGGACCTTCGTTATCACCGGGGTCCTGGTCATCGCCCTCATGGTGCTCTCGGAGTTCCCCTCCCTGCGGCACATCCACAATCTGGACCTGGCGGAGTCCACCAAGAGACGCTCCCTGTAAGGAAAGGCCTGGGGTTAGCGGGCGGCGTTCTCGCGCAGGGTGCGGAAGGTGGCGTTGAGCTCATCCACGTAAGCCTGCGGCTCGACATAAGGCTGGCTGTAGCCACGCGTCGTCTCCTCGCTTATCCCCTCGCCGACCACCTCCCGGCCGGCGCGAAAGACGTATTCGAGCTGCTCCGCGGCGGGACAGGGGTCCCGTGCCAGCAGTATCGAGGAGGGGAAGAGTATGGCCGCATGTAGGCTGCCTCCACCTACCTCGGCCATGCGCTCCGCGGTCATCACCAGGGGGTCGAAGTTACGCAGGCCTGGGAACCCGCAGGTCGAGAGCAGCACGCTCCTGGCCTCCCGGTCGTGCTCGTGCGGGTGGGTACAGATGCCGTCATGGTACTCCTGGTACGGCTCGGCCAGAGGCATGATGCGGTCCATGAACCGCTTCATGATACCGTTCATGTTACAGACATAGAGGGGCGTAGCATTTACGATCACATCCGCCCGGAGCATCTTCCCGTGCAGGGCGGGGACATCGTCCTTGTGACGGCAGACCCCGGGGGTCTTGAACCAACACCAGGTACATCCCAGGCAGTCCGCGATCTTCTTCTCTGCCAGGTAGATGGTCTCCGCCTCCGCCCCCGCGGAAGAAGCCCCGGCCATGAAACGCTCGAGCACTATGGCGGTAAAGCCCTTTTCCTTGTGTGGGCTGGAGTTGAAAGCGAGCACGTATTTGTTGCCTTTATCCATGATCGACCCTTCCTCCTCATCCGGGACCGTAGTCCTCTCGCGGCAAGACGATGGCGAGATTATACAACAGTGCTGGGGGTTTGCAGCCAGTTAATAGACCGGGGGAAAGAGCGCGGGGTACTCCGCCACGTGCGGTGGCGGGCTTATTCCTCCCCCTCGGCCTCCGATTCATAGCACTCACTGCAATAGACGATGCCGCCGGAAAGGCCCTCGACCACTCCCACGAAGAGCCATTCGTCCACGTCGAAATAATGGCCGCAACGCGTGCACAGCGAACCCGCCATGGCCTCGAAACCCATGCGCCGCTCGTCCAGGCCCATTTCTTCCACCGCCTGGGCAGGCTCCAGGCTCAGTACGCCCTTGGGGAGGTCGCTCTCATCGGGACGGCATCCCTGGCAGTATAGGTACTCCCTTATGTCCTTCACCTCGACCGCAAGTGCGAAGACCTTCTCGCCGCCATGCAGCCGCTTGCCGCATCCCTCGCAGATACCGCCGCCGCTCACCAACTTGCCGCTCACGAAATCTCTCAAACCTGGCTCCTTTTCGCATGACATCATCACTGCAATTGTAACTCTTTTTCCGGCAGCGGGGATGATGGAGCGCAACGATCTGAGCGGGAAGGGACCGGGGCTAGCGCAGCCCGGGGTTCAGCCCGCTTGACCCGCCCGACGCCAGGGGGCGTTGAGGCGCCTGGCCTCGTGGACCGCGAGCGTGAGCTGAAGAAAACTTCTTTTCACGTTCTTCTCCAAGAAGTATGGGTAACTGTGGAACCTTTGGGGTCAGGTCTCAAAACTTGGTTCTTCTCCGAGAAGTGTGGGTAGGGGGAGATGATAACTGGGGCAACACTTTGGGGTCAGACCTCAAAAATTGCTTCTCATGTTTGCGACGATTAACATGGATGCGGCGGTTAGAGAGGCAGATTTTTGAGGTCTGACCCCAAAGTGTTGCCCAAAGGTTACTATCATTATCACCCACACTTCTCGGAGAAGAACCCAAAACTTTAACTTTCCAGTTCAGACAAACCACGCGCAAGACCATTGAATACTCAAGTTTTAATACCTGACCCAACCACGTATCTCAAGTTGTTACTCCCTCGTTACCCATACTTCTTGGAGAAGAACTTCTTTTCATTACCTGCGGTGTATAAGATATAATAAGTAGGATTTGTCACAGCAAAGCGAGCCACGAGGTGGTGATAATTGAGTTCGGTCGTGAAGAAGCGCCGCAAGAAGATGCGCAAGAAGAAGCACAAGAAACTCCTCAAGCGCACCCGCTGGCAGAGAAGGAACAAGTAACCTGAAGGTCACAGGTAACCTACCGGCCTTACGCCGGTTTCCATCTTGACCCCCAGACGGGGATAATACCTCACCCGATCGCGGGTATACCCTTGCGTGGGGGTCGAGTCTGTGGGGTCGATCATCTGACATCCGCCTCAAACGGCTTTGCTTGCTGCTGGAGACCGGGCAAGTGATCCAGGCGGGAGACCATTTCCCATCACCTGGGAAAAGGTATGGGTCGTTGCGTGCGCACATGTCAGGGCTTGTTTCCTTATGCTTCATATAGCGGCGCCTTTCTGGGATAATGATGCCTGGTGTTATAAATGAAAAGAATGATCCTAACATTGCCCCTCGTTTTTCTCCTGGCCTCCCTCCTCGCACCGGGCGCGGGGGCACTTGCGGCTGAGCCGCAGGAAGTAAGCTACCGGATCGACCTGACCCATCCCGACACCGGCGAGATCGCGGTCGTGCTCGAGATGGGGGCGGTCTCTCAACCACTGGTGCTGGAGCTCCCGGATTCCTACGGGAACGGGTTGGCTGTTGACCTCTCCTCCCATATCGTGGAGGAGAGGGCGGTGGACGAGTCCGGGAGGGAACTGCCGGTGCGCAGGGATGGCGACACCTGGACGATCGACTACACCGGCAGGGTCACCTTAAGCTACAAGGTCCGGGTCTCGGGATACGAGGCCGGGACGGCGTACCTGGATTCCCTGGCCGGGTCCGGCACCCCCTGGCCTTATTTCCCCATGCTGGAAGCGGACCTGGCGTACCTGCCCGGTTACGCCGTGATCATCCGGCCGCGCCAGCTTCAGGGCATCGATCCCTCTCTGCAGCTGGACCTGCCCCCGCAATGGCAGCAAGCCCTCCCCTGGGCTGAACAGCCGGCCGGCATGGATGAGCTCTTGAACAATCCCATCTATGCCGGAGAACTGTCCCTGTACGAGCAGGGTCCGCTCCTGCTCGCCCTTCCATCAGCGGCGACCGCGGCTGCGGGAGGGAGCCTGGCAGAATATGCCAGCAAAGCCCAGGCCTTGCTGGTGGAGAGTGAAAGCCTCCTGGGCGGTCTGGACCTGCCCGAGGGGCAGAGGCTGATCCTGGCCTTGCTCTTCCGCGGCGAAGGTGACCTTGTAGGAGACTCGTACTACCCTTCCTCCTTTTTTTCCGGCAGCGTGGTCATCCCGGCCGGGACGGGTAACGACCCGCTATCCGACTCCACCATAGAGGCGACGGCCCGCGGCATGGTCTCCCTATTGCTGTCCGGGGAACTGGAGACTGACAGCGGAGCCCTCTGGTTGGATGAGGGATCGGCATGGTACCTGCAGGACCTCGTCCCGTACGAAGCCGGCTTATGGGGCGCAAGCCTGTTCTGGGATCGCTTCAACGGCCATTACGACGCTTACCGGGAAGCACGAGCCGTGTTCACGGGCTCGCTGGCACAGGCGGGGGTCCTGGGTTACGAATCCGAGGAGGCAGCCATCGTCCTCACCTGCGGCGGCGCCGCGGCATGCGCATCTTTCGACTCCGAGCTGCGTTCCATTCAGCCCTATTCCCTTGACCTGCCATCCCTGCTACGCAACCTCTCGGAGATGAGCAGCATCGAGGACCCCATATCAAACGACGACATCCTTTCAACACTGGTAAACCTGACTGGCCGCGATTGGTCCGCCTTCTTCAGGGACTACGTCGAGGGCGTCGAGGAGATCCCTGCCTCATCTTTCTCCTCCCTGAACATCGCCGAGCCCGGCGGCTCGAACCTGCCCATCAACACCCCGGAGAGCAATGCGTCCGCTTCGGATTGGATCCTTCTCGTCGTGGCGGTGCTGGTGGTCTTCATCATCCCCTTCGTCCTGGAACCCTATACCATGCGCCCGCGGAAGCCGGGCTTCCTGGAGAAGGAGTTGGGCAAGGACGAGTAAGACTGACGGGTCAGGGTAGCGTGAGTGTGACCGCGTTGCTGTATGCGATGATCGCGCCGTCCTTGTATATGCCCACGCGGTAATAGTAGGTATGTCCGGGGGTCACGGCGGCGTCGGCGTAGGACCTCTGTGCACCATCCACGTAAAAACAAGTGTCGCCGGGATAAGACGGGTTGGGGTTGGTCTCTGAACGGCAGACCTTGAATCCCGAGTAACTGCCTTCGCCGCTCACGCTCCAACTCAACATGACCTTGCCCCCATCCACCATCCCGCTCAGGCTGATGGACAGCCCCGGTGGCGGCCCGGGCACTGTCACTTGCACCGCGTTGCTGTAACCGAGGACAGCTCCCTGGTTGTAGACGGCCAGGCGATAGTAATAGGTATGCCCTGCCTGCACGCTGGTGTCGGTGGCGGATCGGGTGCCCGCCCCGTCTATATACATCCACCAGTCGTCGGGATAAGAGGGGGAGGAGTTGCTCTCCGAGCGGCACAACTTGAAGCCCTGGAAACCGGAGTAGCCGCTGAGCGTCCAGCCGAAGTCCACCGCACCCTGCCTGGCCGACGCTGAGAGTACCGCGCTCATCTCCTCCGGCTGCGGGGATGGTGCAGGCTGTGGGGTCGGCTGTGGATCCGGCTGTGGTGCAGGTTGCGGCTGCGGCTGGTCCCCGGGCTGCTCCGACTCACCCTCGTCGGGGGCGGGTGCTTCCTGCTCATCGGGCTGCGGCCCCTGCTCACCCGCCACGGCTTCCTCCAGCAGGTAGAGGGCCCCGACGGGAAGTCCCAACGCCTCGTCCAAGGCCTTGTTCCACCTTATCCATTCGTTGTCCAGTTCCTCGCGCGTAACGTCCAGGACCTGCGCGTCCTTCCCCTCTCCGTAGAGGAACACATCCCCCTCCTCCAGGTCAGAGGTCCAATCCTCGGGATCTGCGGTGTCCACGGCCACATGTACAGACGAATGCACGGATATCACTTTGCCCGACTCTTCCTCTACGTCGAAGGTGAATGCCGTCCCCTGGGCAGTGACCGTAACGTCACCGGAGCGGGCGACGTAGGGGGTCCCATCCACGACGCGGTGATAGCTCTTGCCCTTGAAGACCTCCGCGACCACGCCGTCTTCGCCCGCCGAGAGGCCTATCTCGGCCTCTCCATGCAGCCGTAAGATGCATCCCGACTCGAACTCGACGATGCCCCTGGCGTCCACGGCCGCGACGATCGCGTCCCCTTCCCTGATGACCTCACCATCCCCGGCAGCGCGTTCCTCGCCCTGCGCGCTCCTTACCATCACCTCGCCGCGTTCCAGGCGCAGCAAGGCTATCTCCGCGGGCTCATATACGGTAGGCCCGCCGGTGTTTACAAATACGACGACCAGAACGGCGATGAGGGCCAGGGCCAGCACCGCCGCTGCCGCCCATGCCAGGCGCGGAATATGGGTGCGGTGGCGCTCCAGGGTGACAGGCTCGCGTGCGCCCGAAACCGCGCTGTCCCATATCCTGCGGCGGGCGTCTTCGCCCAGCAGGCGGGCGGCGGGTATGGCGCAGCGTACCCTGCTTCCCAGCTGGACCAGGCCGCTCAGATCCTCGTCCAGCCGGAGCTCCTCGCCGTCCAGGGCGCGGAGAAGGTATTGCGAGTAGTACTTGTCGCTCACCGCAACTCCCCCTCCTCCAGCTTCTCGATTTCCCTCCGCAAGGCCTTAAGGGACCGGTGCAGCCGCACCGCCAGGTTCCCCTTCGTGCAACCGATCGTTTCCGCTATAACCTGGTTGTCCAGCTCGTCCATGAACTTCAGCTCTATTACCCTGCGATGCTTCTCCGGGAGGCCGCTCATGGCTTTCAATAACAGCCGGCATTCCTCCTCGCGCTCTATGCCCACCGTGGGGTCTTCGTCCCCTTCCAGTTGGGGCAGCACCTCCTCCAGGTCCACCATCTTCGCTCTTCCCTGCCGCCGGTAGTGGTCCACGACGGAGTTGGAGGCGATACGGACCAGCCAGGAGCAGAAGGAAGCGCCCTTCCACTTGAAATCCCCTATCCCTCCCAGGGCCTTCTCGAAGGTACGCGCGGTGATGTCCTCGGCGTCATGCCCATTGCCCACACGCCTGAGGACATAGCCGTAGATGCCGTCCACGTAATACTCGTACAGCTCGGCAAAGGCATCCATGGAAGTCCTGGCCCTCAGTACAAGTTCCTTCTCTTTTTCCTGGTCCATAGGCACCAGGGGCATTCTTTACTCCTGTCTCTTAGAACGGCCGCCGGCCTGCTTTCTTACACGCGCCCGTGCCGCTCCCGTCATGCCCTTACCGGGGATATAAATAGCGGCCCGAAAGGAGCCGATAGTCATGATAGTCATATTGGTCTATTCGGACGCGCGGGCCTGCGGCTTGACGTGGCGGGCGGTGCGCCGTAAGGAGATGCGAGCATGATCCAATGCCCGAAATGCGGGGAGATGAACCCGGACGGTTTTCGCAACTGCAAGGAGTGCTACCACCCCTTCGGGCTGGAACTGGCGCTGCGAGAGGTGGGCCCGCCGCTGGGGCCGCCTCCCACCCCGCAGTGCGCACCCGGCGGACCTCCCATGCATAGCGAACCCGTAGCGGGAAAAAGCATGCAAGTGCTATCCGTGAGGCCTGTACGCAAGGCGCTCACCGCGGTCTGGATAGCGCTGGCGGTACTCATCGTAGTCACCGTCTTCGCGGTGGCGTGGTTTCTTACCCACCGCTCCGGTGGCTCCGGCTCCTACCTGCAGGGTGTTTTCGACAACATGGATGGCCTCGCGGGATGGGAGGCCGATGTCCGCGTGGATTCCAGCGACTACCCCGCGGATATGCTCTCCCTCTACCTGGGCAACAGCTGGAAGGGAGCCCTGGTCTTCCAGGCTCCCGACCGTTTCTCCATCGTGGCCGATTCACTGCAGACAAGGGACTCTTACGGGCTGCGCATAATCGAGGGTACCTTGTACGAGTGGGACAGTTACTCGAGGGCCTGGAGGAACATGGGTCCGGCCTCCGAGGAACAGCAAGTGGCGAACCCCATATGGGACCCCGCGTTCACGGACGAGCTCTCCTTGAGCGAAGAAGATGAGATGCAGGACGTCGACGGCCGCATGTGCAAGGTCCTCTCCTTCGACAGGGACGTGACCTTTACCGAGGAATCGATGCTCGGCGAGTACGAGATGGTCTATTATTACCAGGGCAGCATCTACGTGGACAATGCGACCGATCTCCTCGTATCCATCGACTACATCATCGAGATACCGGGTATGGGACGGTCACATTACCGCTACGATTTTCACTCCCTCGGCACCCAGACATCGGTGGAAGTCCCGCCCGGTGTCCTCGCCCCGACGAGCGGAGGTTGACGGTAAACCCCGCGCTTGGGTCTCAAGCCTGCTCTTCCTTCATCTCCTCGTAAAGCATGAACTTATGCACCTTGCCCAGGGGGGTGAGGGGCAGCATATCCCTGAAGATCACCTGGTCGGGTACCTTGTATTTCGCCAGGTGCTCGCGGCAGAAAACCTTGATCTCGTCTTCGCCCACCTCGGTCCCGGGCTGGGGAACGATATATGCCCTCCCCTTCTCTCCCATCACCGGGTCGGGATATCCCAGTACGGCGGCGAAGAGGACCTTGGGGTGCTGCACGAGAACGTCCTCGACCTCGGGGGGATAGACGTTCTCGCCTCCCCGTATGTACATCTCCTTCTTCCTCCCCAGGATATGGATGAAACCGCCCTCGTCCACGAAGCCCATGTCGCCGGTGTAGAAGAAGCCGTCCTCATCGAAGACCTCCGCCGTGGCATCGGGCCGCTTGTAGTAGCCCTTCATCACCGCCCCGCCACGCACGGTTATCTCCCCCGCCTCACCCCGCGGCATCTCCTCACGCTCCGGGCTCATGATGCGCACCTCGATGCCTTCGTTGGGCACGCCGATGGTGCTGGAGATCTTCTCCCTGGGATGCTCCTGGCGCGTGAAGGTGATGGCGCCGCTGGTCTCGGTAAGGCCGTAGCCTACGAAGGGGACTATCCCCATCTTCTCCTCGATCTGGTCGATGAGCTCCGGGGGCACCGGGGCACCCGATGCCACCGCGAATCTCACGCTGGAGAGGTCGTAGGAGTCGAAGTCCGGCTGCATGAAGAGCAGGATGTACTGGGCTGGGACCTGCCCCATCACCGAGATGCGCTCATCCTGCAGGGTCTGGAGCACCTGCTGCGGGATGAAGGTGTCCAGCATGACCAGCGTGTTGCCGCTGTAGAGAACACTGAAGATGGCCATCACCGCTCCCCCGACGTGGTTGTTGGGGATATCCATGAGCAGCCGCTCGTCGTCGCTGATGCCCGAGGATTCTATCTGCCCCGCCACGTACTGCAC
>CAYHAT010000098.1:0-9807 GCA_964354675.1 uncultured Actinomycetota bacterium
AAAAATAATGGGGTCAGGTCTTGTTCTTTGCATACTCTGGTATGTCAAAGGAAGAAGCATAATTCTAATACCCTTTAGCAGGCATTTCATAGAGCCCATAAGGCTCAGATATGTAAAAAACAAGACCTGACCCCTTAGCCTTCCCTATATAACTTATATATGTTATATAATTAATAGATACACATAAACATATTATTCCCTATCAGAAAGGTAATTGGATTTCGGGCAGATCCTAACGGTCAAATCATTTAGATAGAGCGAGAGAGTGAGACAGATGGCAAGACCCCTGAGGATTCAGACAGAAGACGCACTCTATCATGTTACCGCTAGAGGAAACGAGAAGAAAGACATTTATATTGATGACCACGACAGATATTTTTTCCTCAAACTGCTGGAGGAAATCGTAGAGAGCTATGAATTGGTTGTATATGCGTTCTGTCTCATGGGCAACCATTACCACCTGCTGGTAAGAACCCCAAATGCAAACCTGTCCAGAGGTATGCGTCAACTGAATGGTGTTTATGCTCAACACTTCAACAAGCGCCATGATCGAGTAGGTCATTTATTCCAAGGAAGGTTTTCCGCTGTTCTGATAAAGGAGGAAGAGGGCGACGAAGAGCGTTTATTGACCGCTGCTCGCTATGTTGTCATGAATCCGGTGAGGGCGGGTTTAACCTCGAGCCCAGAGGATTGGAGATGGTCTTCATACCGCGGTACGGCCGGAATGACCAAACCACCCTCCTTTCTTGATCCTGACCAGATACTAAGTTTTTTCGCTACAAACAGAAAGTCGGCATGCCAGCAGTATATCGCTTTCGTGAGAGGGGGCGGCGTGAAGGAATCGCCGTTTTCCGAAGCAAGGGGAGGAATAGTCATTGGCGGAAAAGAACTCATCGAAATCTCGGCGGCGAGGTTGCTCGGAGAGATAAGCGATGAGGTCCCTAAGAGAGAACGTTTTGCGGATCGGCCATGTCTGGAGGAGATATTCAAGCATAACGAACGAGATATTGGTATCTACAAGGCTTTTCGAAAATATGGATATAAGCTGAAGGACATAGGGGACTTCTTAGGGCTGCATTATTCAGTTATTAGCAGGATTGCAAAAAGGGTCGGTAACGTTTGAGGGGTCAGGTCTTGTTTTTTGCATTGTATAGCTCGTTATCTATAGTAAAGTCCCTGCTAGAAGAGTAGAAGATTGCTATTTTTCTATTCAGATACCAGAGTATGCAAAAAACAAGACCTGACCCCTTAGGCGCCCCTTAGGCGCCGAACTTGTTGAGGCGTTGGGCGTTGGCGAGCATGAGGGGCATGAGGTCCATGGCGGAGAAGATGCCCAGACCGCCGCGGGCGCAGGCGCTCTCCCCGAAGGACTCCACGTCGTCCCGCCTCTCCCAGCGCGAGCGCAGCAACAGAGGTGAGGGGTGCCAACTGTGGCCCTTGAGCAGCGCGGGGGTGGAGTGGTCGCCGGTCACCACCAGCACGTCGGGTTCCAGGTCGATGAGGCGCGGCAGCAGCCTGTCCACCTCCTCGATACATGCGACCTTGGCGTCGAAGTCACCGTCCTCACCCCGGCTGTCAGTGTACTTGTAATGGATGAAGAAATAGTCGTATTCCTCCCAGGCCCCCTGCAAGGCTTCGAGCTGGTCGGAGAAGGAAGGGCCGGTCTCGACGAGCTCCATGCCCACCAGCCCTGCCACGGCGCGGTACATGGGATAGGTAGCCACCGCGCCGGCGCGTATGGAGTAGAGGTCGGTAATACGGGGGAGATCCGGCAACTTGGAAAATCCCCGGGTGACGATCATGTTGGCGGGGTGCTCGTCCACCAACACCCCGGCAACCTTGTCCAGGTAGGCATTGACCATCGCGGCGGTGCGCTCCGCGGCCTCCCCTCCTCCCGGGAGGGCCTCACAGGGAAGGGGCGCCAGGCCGGTACGCTGGGGGTCGGTGCCCGTCACGTTCTCAGAGAGCCCGGAGCCGTGAAAGACCAGGGCGGCGCGATGCTCTTTCTCGGGCCGGATGTCCGCCTCCACACCCTCCAGCCGGATACCCGCCAGCTTCTCGCATAGGCGCGCGTTCATGTCTGTCGATATCCTGCCGGCGCGGCGGTCGGTGATGACCCCGCCCTCGATGGTGCAGAAGTTGATGCGCGCAGCCAGGTCCTCCGGACCCAGGTCGATCCCCACGCCCAATGCCGAGAGGACGCCCCTCCCCACCTCGAAGCGCACCGGGTCGTAGCCGAAGAGGGCCATGTGTGCCGGGCCGCTCCCCGGCGTGATGCCCGGGGAGATGGCGTGGATAAGGCCGCATATGGACTCGCAGGCCAGCGCGTCGAGGTTGGGGGTGCGCGCCGTCTCCAGCTCCGTCAGGCCGGTGCCGGGGTTAGGCAGGCCTCCCAACCCATCCAGGACCAGGAGGACCATGCGGGATGGGGAAGAGGTGGAGAGTCCGGATACAAGCTCTATATCGCTCAAGGGGCAACCTCCTCGCTCTCGGGACCACCTTGCCATATCACAGCCGCAGTCGTATCACCTCTCACTTGAAAAGTACCTGCGAGGGTACTAAAAAAGCAAGACCCGATCCTTTGTGGACGCCTGCCCCCATGTGTCGATTGGACGCCTGCCCCCATGTGGATGGAAACCTGACCCCCTAGAGGCCCATGAGGAAAGGGTTGGTGCGTTTCTCCCAACCCACCACGGTCGCGTCCATGTGCCCCGGCAGGATGCGCGTTTCGCTGGGCAGGGTGAAGACCTTCTCCTTCACCGACTGCAGCAGGGTCTCCATGGACCCCCCGGGGAAGTCGGTGCGCCCGATGGAGCCCCGGAAGACCAGGTCCCCGGCGAAGAGTACGTCGCCGACCAGGAAACATACGCTGCCGCCGGAATGTCCCGGGGTGTACAGGACCTCGAACTTCATCCCCGCCAGCTCCAGCTCCTGGCCGTCCTCGAGGGGCAAGAGCTCCTCCGGGAGGTCCAGCTTGTCCAGCCCCATCATGTTCAGGAGCATGGGCGGGATGTACTCCAGCAGCTGTGCATCCTCGGGATGCATGTAAGAGGGAGCGCCGGTGGCCTGCGCGATCTCGTTCAGGCTGATGAGGTGGTCGGGGTGGCCGTGGGTGAGGAGGATGGCGGCCAGCTTGAGGTCGTTCTTCTCCAGGTGCTCGAGCACCGCCTCCGCGTTGATGCCTGCATCTACGAGCACCGCCTCTTTGGAGTCCTCGTTCACCGCCAGGTAAGTATTAGCGCCGAATCCATAGTCTGAGAAGGTCACGATATCCAAGTAGAACACCTCTTTTCTCATCGTATATCTGGAGTGAATTATAAAGCAACGGGAGCGCACGGCAAAATGAACCACATCAGGCCGCCTAATGCTATGGAAGCAGCCTGACGATTATTAGTGCGATGGGAAACGGAGGTGATAACGATCAGTGCCAGAAGAAAGACGATCATACTCTATATTGACGATAGCGCGGTAGAGCGTGAGATCGTCCGCCAGCTTTTAGAGGCGGAAGGCTGCGAGGTCATGGCCACGGGCAATCCGGAGGCTGGGGTCGAGCTTGCCTGCAGGAAGTTGCCCGATCTCATACTCCTGGACCTGCACATGCCCGGCATGGACGGGTGCGCCGTGGTGGATCGCCTGCGCGAGGTGCCCGCATTACAGCCGGTCCCCGTCGTCGCCTTGAGCGCATCCATCAAGGAGGAGGAGAGGGAAGAGGTGTATGCCAGGTTCGACGGGTTCCTGAAGAAGCCCGTCGACGTAGACGCCTTCCCCGTGGAGGTGCGGGGATTCATCAAACAGGGCAGGGTAGATGCGACGGTTCTCGGGGACAGGCAAGAAAAGGAGAAGGACGGCGGGTCCGACCTTCTCGAGGAAGCCCGGGATGCACTGGAGGCGCTGGAGAAGATCCGCGCCACCATGTCACACGACCTGCGCGCCCCCTTAACCGTCATGATTTCCTATGCCAGCACGGTGGGAAAGCAGAAGGTGGGAAACCTGACCGAACGCCAGAGGGAGATGCTGGACCTGGTGGTCGAGCAGGGCTTCGATATGGATGCCCTCATCTCCGAGCTGGTGAAAACGGCAAAGGAAGTCCTCGAACGCTACGGCTACCCGTGAACCCCGTGGTATGATCGTCAGATGATACCTTTCAGTGCCGCTCGCGCTATGGAGATCCAAGGGGAGGGATGATGCCCATCATCTTGGGAGCAAGGGACATGCCTGCACAGGAGAAGGGGAGATTCGTCATATCGCTGGTCCTTACTTCTCTGGGCATCCTGATCTTGATCGCGGCGATCGTGTGCGTGGTCCTCATCTTCACCAGGCATTTGGATTGGTATATTCCCGTAATACTGGCTGTCCCCGGCCTAGTCTGCATCGGGGTCAGCGCGCTCATGCAGCGAGGTATCGCTGACCGATTGGACAAGGCCTCGCACTGAGAAAGGACGGCAGCTGCCGGTCCTGCTTTCCTGGATCATATCTCCAACCCGACCTCGTACCCTTCCTGGAATGCCTCGCTGGCCTTGCGGGCCTCCTTGGCGTCGCCCACCACGTAGACCTCCATGCCGGCCTCCTTGAGCTCATCGTAAAGCTCTCCAGCCGGGCAGGAGCCGGCGGCGATGATCACCGTGTCCGCGGGTATCTCTTCCTCGGTGCCGTCGACCTCGACGACGACCCGGTCAACCTCGATACGTTTGGCGATGGCGTTCCTGCGCATCTCTATCCCCAGGTGGCGCATGTCCTGCAATATGGTCCAGCGGGTGGATACACCGACATCGCGGCACACCTTTTCCAGCATCTCCACCACGGTGACCTTCTTGATGCCGCGGCTGCACAATTCCTTCAAGGTGTCTATGTCCTCCGCATCGTTCATGAAGAGATAGAACAGTGTGTCGCTGGAGATGGTGCCGATGCTCGCCACGTACATCCCCGTCTCCGAGCCCACGGCACCGCCGCCGATGATCACGATGTTCTTGCCCTGGGGGTCCTCCTTGCCGTCCAGGACGTCCCAGGCCATCAGCACGGTGGGCCCATCGATGCCCGGTATAGGGGGGACGGACTGGCGCGCCCCGGTAGCCACCACCACGGCGTCGTAACCCTCCTCTGCGAGCAGGTCCGTGGTGGCCTCGGTCTCCAGGCGCACCTCAACGCCGGCGTCGTCCAACTGGACGTCCAGGTCCTCGACGGCGGTCCAGAACTCCTCACGGCCCGGGGGGATGGCCGCCAGGTTGAGCTGTCCGCCAAGCACGTCGCTCTTCTCGAACAGGGTCACCTGGTGGCCGCGCTCCGCCGCGGTCAGGGCAGCCTTCATGCCGGCAGGACCCCCGCCTACAACCGCGATTCGCCTGGGGGTCGCAGCCCTCTTCGCCTCGTAGTCCAGCTCATGGCCGGCACGGGGATTAACGGTGCAGGTCACCGGCTGCAGGTAGAAGATATGGTCGAAGCAACCCTGGTTGCATCCGATGCAGTGGGTGATCACCTCGTGCCGGCCTTCGTACGCCTTCTCGGCCAGGTAGGGGTCGGCGATAAGGGCCCGGGCCATGGTCACCAGGTCGGCCATGCCCATGCGCAGGATCTCGTCGGCGACGAAGACGTCGTTGATGCGGTTGGAGGCGATGACCGGGATGCCCACCTTTTGCTTGACCCCGGCCGCGAGGTAGGCCAGGCCGGCGCGCGGCACCGACATGGGGAGCTGGGGGACCCTGGTCTCGTGCCATCCGCCGGTGACGTTGATCACGTTCACGCTATGTTTTTCCAGTTCGGCGGAGAACAGGGACCATTCCTTGTTGGTGTTGCCCCCCTCCATATAATCGTGGCCGTCGATGCGGAAGCTGATGGGGAAGCCGGGGCCCACCGCCTCCCGTACGGCGTCGGCCACCTCCAGGCCAAAGCGCATGCGGTCCTCGAGAGATCCGCCGTATTCGTCGCTGCGCAGGTTGACGGTGGGCGAGAGGAACTGGGGGATGAGGTAACCGGTGCACGCCAGCACCTCCACCATGTCGTACCCCGCCTCCTTCACCCGCCGCGCTGCCTCGGCGTAATCGCGTATGGTCCCATGGATGTCGTCTGTGGTCATCTCCCGCGGCTCCTCGTTGGTGAAGCGGGAGCGGACGGCGGAGGGAGCCACGGCCTGCCTGCCCTCCATGGCGATGGAATGGGAGTAGCGCCCGGAGTGGTAGAGCTGGCAGGCGGCTGCCGCGCCGTGCTTCTTTATGGCGTCCGCCAGGATAGCCTGGCCTTCGATACAGGAATCGTCGCGCATGTCCAGCAGCAACATGGCCCCGGAGACGTCGTTGATGTTACATCCCCCCACGATGATCAGGCCGGTGCCCCCGCGCGCCCTCTCCTCGTAGAAAGCGACGATGCGGTCGTTCACCCTGCCGTCCGGGGTGTAATTCAGGTGCATCGCGGTCATCACGATGCGGTTGCGCAGCTCCAGGTCCTCGATCCTCAGGGGGGTAAGCAGCCTCTTCAACAACGCCATCAACTCCTGTTCCAAGTCCGCGTTTTCTGCTGATCTTCAAGTAATTGCAGGAAATAGGTTGTGTTATAGTATATCAGAAAACCGGCTCCCGCCAGATACGTAAAAATCGAGGTGATGCATGGTGTTCGGCGTGTTCTCAGGCAGGATTGCGGACAAGGTCGAGCTGGCCGGGATGGAGGTCTCGGAGAGCAAGGTCATGGACCTGCAAGAGGCGGTCGCCTCCCTCATCAGGCCGGGCATGCACTTCCACGTCAGCCACGCCTATATGCGCCCCAACGCAGCCCTCTACGAGATATGCCGCCGCTTCTGGGGGAAAGACCCCGCCTTCACCATCTCCTCCCTGGGGTTCATCGCCAACATGGTGCTCTTCGTCTACGGCGGACTGACCCGAAAGATCATCACCACTTTCTGCGGGGACTCGTATCCCTTCCCGGGACCCAACCCCATCTACCAGGAAGCCTTCCGGGATGGTCGGTTGGAGATCGAGAACTGGACGGTGTTGACCCTCCCCCAGCGGCTGCTGGCGGGGGCGCTGGGGGTGGAGTGGATGCCTACCCACTCCATAATAGGGAGCTCGATGCAGGAGGAGAACGCGCGTGACTTCTGCGTGGTGGAGACCCCCGACGGCGGCAGGGTGGGCATGGTCCGGGCCTTGCGCCCCGACCTCACCCTCATCCACGCCTGGGCCGCCGACAAGGCCGGCAACGTCCTGCTCGCCCCTCCCTACGCGGAGAACGTACACGCCGTATTCGCCGCGAAGGAGGGAGCACTGGTCACGGTTGAGAGGGTGGTGGAAACATCGTTCCTGCGCCGTCATTCCCATTTTGTGAAGATCCCGGGCTACCTCGTGAAAGCGGTCTGCCCGGCCCCCATGGGCGTACACCCCTCCGGGGCCTCCAACCAGGGCATGAAGGAGTTTGACGCCTACGCCGAGGACGAGGCGTTCATGCTCGAGCTGCGGGAGGCCTGCAAGGACCCCGCGGCCCTGGAGGCCTGGGTGCAGGAATGGCTACTGGGTGTGGAGGACCACGACCAGTACATGCAAAAGGTCGGGTTCGAGAAGATATGGTTCCTCAAGGGACGCTCGGCGACGGATTCCTGGAGATCGGAGATGGCCACACGTGCAGCCGTTATCAAACAGGACCTAGATTACAACGAGACCGAGATGATGGTCATCGAGGCTGCGCGGCTGCTCAAGGAGCGCATCCGGGCCAACGGTTACCGCACCATCCTGGCCGGCATCGGGGCCTCCAACCTAGCAGCCTGGAAAGCCTGGTACGACCTGCGCAGGGAGGATCACCAGGTGGACCTCATGGCCGAGGTGGGGTTCTTCGGCTACACGCCGAGGCCATCCGACCCCTTTATCTTCAACTTCCGCAACATGCACACCTGCACCATGCTCACGGACGTCATCACCGTCCTGGGTTCCATGGTGGGCGCGGAGAGCAGCCGCGCCATAGGCGTCCTGGGCGCCGGGCAGGTGGACCGCACAGGCAACATCAACTCCACCATGATACCCGAGTACAACCTGTTTCTCGTGGGCTCCGGGGGCGCCTGCGACGTGGCGCTGGGCGCGAGGGAGATGCTGGTCACGGTGACCCAGGACAAGCTGCGTACGCCTGAGATGGTCTCTTATATCACCGCCCCGGGACGCAGGGTGCTGACCCTGGTGACCACCATGGGGGTCTTCGAGAAGCCGGCCGGCGAGGAAGAGTTCGTCCTCACGGCCTGTTTTCCGGGGACAGGCGCGGACGAGGCAGAGGCGGTGAAGAACATAAGGTCACGATGCGGCTGGGAGCTGCGCACGGCACGCAAGCTCCGACGAGTGGAGGCGCCGGGACGCGACGAGCTCTATGACGTGAGGATATTCGACCCGCAAGGTTATTTTCTAGGAGAGATCTAGGCCAAGGGAAATCTACCAGTGGAACCTGTGTCGTATGTGATGGGAGATAGGTTCAGGTCTTGGCAGTTCGCCCCTACGGGGCAAAACGCAACACCTGACCCTAACCTCCGCCGATGGGAGTCAGGTTGAGGTTGATGTTCTCTATCAACTCCGCAACCGTGACTTTCAACGGATCGATCGAGTTGTTCTTCACATAGCAAGTCACCAGGTAGAGAAGAAACTCCAGCTCCGGTGTCTCCATGTGCGCCACCTCCTTTCTGAGAGGTATCTCCTACCTATCATTCTCCCCCGCAGCATTCTTTTTAAGCGGCTTGCGGCTACTTGTGGCCTGTGGCCATGTATGCCACCGGGTCCCCACCACTAGAGGGATAATAAGCACATCGTAACGCGGGGGTGTATCCTTTAACGCGGGGTGGGGCCAAGTCTCCGTTACGTTTCCAGTTCGAAGATGCGTACGGCCAGGTCCATTATCTCGTCGGCCGCCTCCACCTTCTCCCGCCATCTCGCGGGGATGGAGCACAAGCCGTTGTAGGCACCGCTTATCGCACCTGTCACTGCGCCGGTGGTGTCCGCATCCAGCCCACCTCCCACCGCGCGCTCGACCGTCTCCTCGAAATCGTGGGGAGTGCGCAGGAAACAGAAAAAAGCGCTGGCTACCGTCTCGGCCACGTAACCGCTGGTCCCCAATCTCGCCAGGGCTTCCTCCACCTCCATGCCCGTATCCAGGAAACGAGCCGCCAGCTGCAAACGTTCCGCCGTCTCGCAGGGGGCGATGAACCCTACCGTATCGGAGATGAGAGAGCCGGGCTCGAGGTCTCCCCGGGCTGCCCTGGCCACGGCATAGGCGACTGCCTGGCTGCCCGCCACCGCCTCAGGGTTGTCGTGGGTGATCGCTGCGGCCGCCCGGGAGTCCTCCCGCAGCCTGTCCAGGTCGCGGCAATCCAGCAGTCCGATGGGGGCGATGCGCATGGCGGCACCGTTCCCGGCCGCCATCTCTCCCTGCATACCGCTCTGCAGCGGCGAGACCCCTTGCTGCAAACGCTGGATGGATTCGTAGGTGGCTCTCCCGATGCCCCTCCAGTCGTTGGACTCGAACCAGGAGATGAACTCTCCGGCAGTGTCCTCGATATCGAAGCGGCCGGTCCTGGCGATGCTGCGGGCGTGACAGAGCATCATCTTGGTGTCGTCGGTCCATTGCCCGGCATGTAAAAGGCGCCATGGGGCGTCCATGAAATCGCGCACCCTCCCCACCCGGTCCCGTATGGCCGAGGCGCGCATCCCCTCCACCGGCATGCCAAGCGCGTCACCTATGGCCAGGCCCAGGAGCGAACCCTGGAATCGTACCAGCTCCCGGCCTTTTTCATCACCCATTCAGCTCACCTCTTCACGCTCGCCGATACTTCGATTATAGGTGGTTCTTCTCCGA
>CAYHAT010000099.1:0-9800 GCA_964354675.1 uncultured Actinomycetota bacterium
CCGAGCACTTAAACGAGTGCTTGGCAACGGCTTGCCTGATAATAGACCCCCATCCGTACAGTGGAACGAACTCAGCAGACATTACGACTTCTACATCTTTAACGACTGCTAGCTCAGTTGCGGCAACAAGTATTTTGCCTCTATTTGCAAATGCTGTAGATACTCCCATAATTAAACCTCAATCATTCTTACATGCAATTTCACGACAAACTTATAGATTACCTGATTGAATATCTCAAAGTATCCAAGTTCAATATTCGCCTTGTAGATGTTCCCCCCATCAAAGAAGGCATTATCTCCCCTGAATAGTTCTACTACGGCAAAAGCATATTCCCTGTTTGCCACGACATCTTCATAGAGTTCATATCGTGGTTTTACTGATGCTACAGTAGATGCTTTATAATACCCTGCAATAACAACCGTGAACTCGTGCTGCCAGTCATCGCTCCCCATAGAGAATGTTATGTCATCCGTCTTATCCCCTAACGGAATGACACAGATAGCCGGTAATCCTCCAGGATTGTCTGCAAGCAGCGCCGGGTCTTCATCCCTGTCATATACAACAGGATTGCCAAGATCCGGGCTTGCAGCTATCCTTGCACGGACGGTATCACAAAACGCCGTAATCTTTTCAATAGCTGTCATTCAAATGCCTTTTTAATATCATCGCGTTCTCGCTCCTCTCTTTCAAGAATCATCGCTGCTTCTTCTATACCATCATCAACAATACCCAGAATATACTTCTGAAATGCGGATACAACCTCCCACTCAATACCTCTACGAGAGTACCGTTTCCAGTTCATATGCTCTGTATATCTGTTATAAAAGTTCATGGGTTTGTGGAGTAATGAGCCCCTTGGCAAACCTAATTCATTTTCCTGTTGTCTGGTCATTACCATCGGTATTTCATACTTTGTAGTGCCATGCCATAAAAGAACATGAAGCTCTAATTTAGACCCGCCTTTTCCTTCTACCTTCTTTGAGTTTGAGATGAGAACTTTGCCATGACCACCCAACCCAACTTCATAGTCAACGTGCCAGTTGTCTTTTAAATGACCAACCTTTTCGTGTTTTAGTTTCAGGCTACGGGTCTTGGCAAGTTCCGCATCAGACTCAATATCGTAAAATGCCCTCTTACCTCTTAACTTCGGAAGGCTTTGTGTATTTGAAAGCTTCTCTTCAATGAGGGGACATGCAATTTCAAGGATAGCTTTGCTAAGATGATAGGAAACTGTTGCACGCTTTTTATAGCCATACAACAGTTCCAAGTCTCTCCTTAACTTTTTCTGGTCAATTATAATTTTGGTATCAGTCATAACACCATGTACCGGGGATCACCGCTCTCCTATACTGGTCAAGACCAGACGTAACTTTCGGATCAAGAACCACTCCTTCAGAGAATACATCAAACATCATTGAATAATCCCTGACACCATAGTTCCTAATCGTTGAAGCTTCCTGAATCTTCTTCTTTGTCAGTAATACGTTCTTTATTGCACGAAGGCATTGGAACTTTATATCATTAATCTGAGGTGAGTTTGCCGGGTATCCGGTATAGTAATTGAACCTGACATTGTTCTTTCCGAGAGCCGGGATGTTGTTATGGAACCGGACTCTCGCTACATCATTCTCCTGCCATATCTCGTAATCACCAGCAACACCAATATCCCGCATAGTACGGGTTATCCAGCTTGGTGCAGAAGTTTTTGATCCGGTATCCTCTGAAACCACAAGACCGTCGCAGTATAACTGGTGGAGGAAGTATATTGTATCTTCCTCGTTCCAGTCTGATACGGACGAATCATAATCTGTAGCTCCTTTCCCGGAATGATACTCTGTCCACGTTGCCCTCTCGAAAGAGTATACGTTACAGTACCGATGAATCATCTGAGTGACTTTAGGGATGAGTTGACGAAGGAAGTCTGACCACTGTCCTTCAGTCATTTCCTCTCCGTTCTCAGTAAACTCAGCGTGATGAAACCCCGTATACTGCTCTATATCATTCACGGTTACGAGTGCCATTTTCACCTCAGGCTATGGGAAGTACCATCACATAGACATTACATGCACAGTTGGTATTTTTAGTTGCTGTAACCCTGAGAGTACCACCTGCTGCAATATCCTGATACGTCTGATAGGTAGTAAACCTCAGTGTTGCCAGAGCGGTTGTACCCATTGCTTTGTCATCAGTGATTGCATTAGTACTATTCAATAGGCGAATAAGATCGCCCGAAGCTGGTGCAACTCCAGTACAGACAATCCACGCATCAATGACCTTTACCTTGAAAGGCATGATGAAGTCATAATTACCTGCCGTATTCGGAATAACTATCCTGAACACAGTTGGATTTACTGGATACGCCGTTGCACTTGCTGTAGCCGCCGATACATTGTCAGGGACTATCGGGATAGCAGTCCGAACATACTTTTCGTCGTTATCCCGCTGGAATATGCGATACATCCAAGACATTTTTACACCTACGTCATTGCAACTGCTCTCGCCTTCGGTTCAGACGGAAGTGGAAGGAACGTGAAGAATCCTTTTCCAACCGCCGTAGCAGCCCCGAATATAACGCAGTTGAGAACTCCAAGAACATCCGTTGCCGTGATAGTTGCTGCTGTAGTTCCAAGACATCCACGCTGGATTGTCAGGGTTGAGTTTGCATTGGTCGGAGCCGAATCGGTAACGACCATGACAATCTCACCAGCAGGTGTTAGCAGGTAGAACGGGGTTGCGCCAGTACGGTCAGTATTGGTAAACCCTGTAACTGCAATAGATGTCACAGTTGCTGCACTTGTAGTTGTGTTCGTAACCGCACCATAGCTGAACAGGACTTCACTCATGTTCGCTCCGGTAGTCGTAAGCTTCACCGTCGCTGCAATGGGAATGACACCGGGATACCCGTTCATTGTCATCCAGTCGCCAGCCGCCGCCTTAACAAGGTAGCAGGATATTGGCATAATGTGTTGCAGGTTAAAGAATTTTGGTGTTGTAATTGATGCTGCCATTTTTCATCCTCCTCAGGCAATGGTGAATACCCCACCATGTAGGGAATACGCCGGAACTCCACCGCCAGTAGCATCGTTCCCGATATCCGATTTATCAATCAGGGTTTCGGCTGCACTCACGACAAACTTCTGCGACAGGTTGATCTTCGCCAGTTCCTCGTAGGTGTCCTGCCAGAGTGACCTGCGTGAGATGAGTCTCGTATCGAGCAGGAACACTGAGCCAAGCGCTGCTGTCTGTGACAGGAACGGGTGCGGGACAAGTGGTAGTCCTGTAGCTGCCGGGAATACCAGAGAGATCTTTGCAACACCCTGTACGAACTCCTTGACGGGTTCAGTACGGAAGTACTCCATCAGTCCCTGACGGATAATAGAGAACGTCCTGAGGTCGCAGACCGCAAGGTTTGGCTGCATACCAAACTTCATCATGTAACGATAGGACGTATCCAGATCGTTCATGATCTGTTTGTAGGTGTTTCCGGTTGAAGTAATCCACGTCTGGTTTCCTGCGGCAGTAGATGTGTTTGTGGTAATGAGTTCATAAAGTCCTTTATACTCATTCGCACTTGCAGCAGCATACCCAAACGCAGTGTCTGAAACATCAGTAGTCACACCAAGCATCCTCCGCTCACGGAGAGCCCTGAGTGCATCCTGACACGCATCAATCCGAATTGCCAGCATGTCACGGCTCGGAACCTGTGCAAGACCGGCAAACTGAGCTGCCTTCGTCACCCGTCCGACAGTGAACATATACTTGATGAACTCCTGCCGGTTGTGAGTGGTGATGTCACTCTCGACAAACGCCTGATCTTCTGTACCAAAGGCTGCACTACCAAACTCGTAAGGTCCGATTACATCCCACAGAGCCTGACGACCTTTGTTCGCTTCTACAGGAATAAGTGCCTGAACAGGATACGGGCGTTTATACAGGTAAGTCACACCTTCATCGGCGATAACGTGCATGAGGTAAGAACCTGTAGTGCTTGAAGTACCGGCGATCATTGCTTTCTTGATCGCTTCAGCATCAATAGCAAGTTTCTTCTCCATTGACTTTCGGATGATTCCAAAGTCATCACCCGTTCTGTCAACCATATCCTGATACTCTTCCCTGCTCGGCATTTCAAGAGACTCAGTTGAATTTCCAATCCTCATCATATTAGGACCGGAAAAGACAGCTTTCTTGATAGCTGCATCAGGGATAGTTCCTATACCTCCATCAGGAATGAGAGGAATCATCGTCGGATGTTCGTTACCTTCATTGATCCTCTTGTTCGCATAGTACGCAGCAGGTCCGGTATTAACCATCGTGCCATCTCTCACTTCACCCCAGTACAGGTCGCCCATTGTCTGAGCGTACTGTTGGTTGATAGCGCCTTTGAACCCAAGTCCTGCTATGATAGTGTTATCAATCATTTCGACATCCTCCCGATCCCGTTTAAGATGCTCATGTTAGTGAGTATGGGATCGTCTCTGCTCAACTGTTCCGGTATGATAACCGCCTCTCCACCCTTGCGGATAGTAGTGTTCTCCATCTTAGCGATCTTTTCCTCGAGCGTCTTGATCTTATCATCATACGCTTTTGCGATCACTTCTGCATTGTTAACCGGAATTTCGTCTTCCGATTTCTTCATGGTATCCGTAACTTCATGTCCTTTCCCACTCAGCTTCTGTGGCTGGGGAACGGTCAGTGAGCTGAAGTACGATTCAAAGGATTTCTGTAACCCCATGATTGCGTCTGTCAGCGCGTCGATGTCGGACTTGGTTATAAGTTCGTCATCGCCCTTTTCGACGTTCTCTACGTCTTCATAAACTTCTTCGTCCATATTATCTCCTTTTGTCATTTTGTATGGTGGATTTTTAACACCATATTTCGGTTTTGTTGGTTTTACATCCCTGTCTTTTTTAGATTGATAAAGTTGCTCATCAAAACTTGGTATTCTTTTACGTTTAGGAGTCATGTCAAAGACATCGGGACTATCTTCGTCTCCTTTTTCAAGTTTACCATCGTGGTAATCTTCTCCTTGACTTTTCTCTTTACGCTTGGCTTTCTCCCCCTCACGAATAGGTTTCTGATCGTCATCGTCAGATTTTGTCATGTTCTTGAGACCAGCCATAGCAGATGAAGTGCCAATAGGTTCTTTATAGAGTTCTTTATGTTCTTTATCCAGTTGGTGCTTCCTTTCTCTATAATGAGAAACACTAGCAGCGTGACGGAGTTTACCTTTCTCACTACGCCCTTTTAGCTCATTCCCTTTATGAGTAGCGAAACCTTTTGAGATCTCACCAATCATATCAATGAGCTGATGTATGTCTGATTTAGTCAAGTTCCTGAGACCGGCTGCTGCTTTGCCTTCCCGAAATTCTTTCATCTCAGAATCACGAGATTTATCTTGCTCTCTGAACCTAGCAGTTTGTGCAGACGCCCTTGCAATTCTTCGTGGATTGCCTCCTTTAAGAGCTGCTTTAGCGCTCTCATGCTGAGATTCTCCTTTAGAGCCAAGTGGTGCTTTTGTAGACCAACTCTTTGATAGTTCATTAATTGAGTCAATGAGCTGAAGTATGTCTGACTTGCTAAACTTACCACCGGGTAAAGTCGCTCGATTAACCCGTATAACACGATTCTGGTTTCTCGGTTTCTGAGCCATCCTCGGTCTTACTTCAGCAGCCCGCATACTTGTCTGCTGTAGCCCTGCACTTATACCTCTCTTGGAAGTCCAGGCTCCCTTGTCAACTTCATCTTCTGTCACATTCTTCTTCCTCCCGTCAAATATTCCATGAGTTAAGTTGCTCCCCGTTGTACTGGAAGTCCCCGCAGTCATGGCTTTCTTTAGCGTTTCCGTCAGATCGAATACTTCTTCACCGACACCTGTCTCCGACTTCGCAACTTTGTTGAACTCATCAATCGAAGCTTCAGGATTTACCGGGCTCGAACACACAGACACATTGTACAGTTTCAACCTGTGAGTGACGCACGGAGTATCTCGGATCAAGCTCGGTATAGCACATTCTTTGGAATACTTGATACGCCTTCCCCCTATGGAAAGACCATCGTATTCTCCTTTCTTAATCTTCTGCCATACGTCATCGCAGTCATCACCCGGCTTTATCTTGCCTTCAAGATAATACTCGTCCTCTCCGTTCTTCCACGCCTTCGTAATAATCCCTACTGGTCGCTCGGTATGGACTTCCTGTAAGGTCGGGAGAATCATAAAGTCATCCATTGCCTTATCCATCGCAACTGCCGGGATTATGTCATTCTCTTTGTCAATCACTGGTTTGTGGAAAGTGCCTGAGAACTCTCTGTCTGACTTCATCAGGGTATCCAAATCCAACATCCACTCTCTTTTTATATCATCTTTCTTTACCTCTTTAACCTCCTGTACTTCTTTTAAGTCCTTAATACTTGGACTTAGTCTTGACTTGAACCTGAGCTGACGGATCTCTGATTCTTCTGGATCGGGTTCAACCTCAGCTTTATGCACCGACTCCATCTGTTTAAGCTTCTTGTAATATTCCGGATCCTCTTTGACATGATCAGCAGCAATCTTCTTAGCTGCGTCCGGTATCTTATCTTCCGGTATGCCGAGACTCATTAACGTATCCTTGTGCTCCATCTCGACTTTAGCACCAGCACAAGGACACTCATTTTTTGAGTCTTTAGTAATAGTTTTAGTTCCCGGCTTATATTTTGGGTTGAGTTCTCCCCTTTTTCCACCAGATGATACCGCATCCTGTCCTTCGTAAAGGTGTCTTGAAGCAGCGTTTGTTCCTTTAGTTTGACCAGAAACAACATGCAACGGGTGTGATTTTACACCTTTTACAAGGAAGTTACCGACCACTTCTCCTTTCCTCATAAACCTGCGACCAGCTCTTGTCGTTGTATCCTTCTGTTTTGACCTTGATACCACATCACCAGTCTGGTTCGGAGAGTCGGTGGTTAACCAGTTACCTGATTTACTGTGGACTACCGTTCCAGTACCTTTATCGTCATAGGAAACACTACCTGTCGGTTTGCCACGACTGTACATTGTGTCTCCATGACTGTCAGTGAAGTTACCTCCTAACCGATCCTTCTCGATTTCATCTTCCTTCTTGATCTTCTTCTCAGGAGGTGTTTTCAGCTCAGTGTCATTACACTTATCCTCACGCTCATATTGAGGAATAGGAGCTGGATCGGTTTCAGGATTAAATTTCTTTTCTGTTTTTTTAGCACGAGGAAGTTCCTGATCTGATTTGTTGCCTTTATCCAAAGAACCTTCTTCGCGTAGCCTTTTATCACGCCTATCCTGTATAGCAGCTCTTATTTGTGGGGAGAGATTCTTATTCTCTGTTGGATCTACTTTTGTATTCCCCATAAGATGTTCAAAGATTCCATGAGAGTCACTGATCTTTCTATCTCTATCACCCCACCTCCCTTTTACAAGGAAGTTACCAATGACATCTCCTTTAGTAAGGTTCTTAAACGCACCAGTACTCAACCCAACCCTTCTCTCCTGATCCATATCCCGAGATAAGTGCGTTCCTCCTGTTGCTTTCTTTTCCCTCTCCCTTGCAACATCAGCAATTATAGCACTACGTTTAGGATTACTTAAAAGACCGTTGTGTTGTTTATGGGTTAACCGCTGTTCTGATTCATACCAGTCTGTTCTTCCTTTTTCAAGAAAGAGACGTTTGATGTTAGGGTCTTTACGAGAATACGCTTTCCCATCAATCTTTACTCGCATATCACCGCTTGTATCCCCCCGACGAGTACGGTTTACAGCAGTGGAAGTTACTCGAGGTCTGCTTCCAGTATGGAAAGCTTTACCTTTTACAAGGAAGTTCCCGATACGCTCCCCTTTATAGAAGTCGGGATCCGCACGAATTTCAGCCCGTATCTTTTCTCTCCTTGCATCCCTGTTTTCAATAGAGGCTACGTGTCTTTGCTTGTGAGCTGGATCGTCATATTTGCCATCAACAAGACCGCTATTAGATGTTCCAACCATCTCACCACCTCAATAGGTTGTCCATTCAACAGTAAATGTTGTATTTCCTGAGTTCCCTTTTGTCGAAATAACGATAACTCCATACGGATAGACTATAGCCGTTGAATCAACAGTTGTCGTTGTTATAGCTACAGAAGTCTCAGACCGTAATGCCTGTGCAAGACCACCCGCATTTACAAGATACCCGTCAATCTTGTAGTGCAGAGTCTGTGCTGCACCACTGTTCCTTATGAGTACAAGTGTTTTACCCTGCCACCCACACCCTCTCGTATCAAACCGAGCTATTTCTGTATAGGTAACGGTTGAAGTGGTTGTACCACTCACCGTTCCCGATACATTTGATACTTGAACTTCTGCCATAGTTACGCCTGTACCCAGATCTCAACCCCTCGTCCATCAAGGTTGAACGTCTCTCTGTGTCCGTCACTCCATACATACACAAAGATCGGGAAGAACGTATGTCCTGTATACTTCGGAGTCGCAGCAAAGGTAAACGTGTGCTGAGCCTTTCCAACTCCATTAACAGGAATAACCGTCTGGTTTGTACCGTCAGCCCAATCAACTTCAACTGAAGTCACACCGGGATGATCGCTAGTGACAACCGTACTATAAATGTTGAAGTCAACAGTCAATGGAGACTTGCCTTCTTTATACGCAGGAGTTACTGAATAACCTCCATACGTCCAGATTCCTGAAGATGCAGGTGCGGCAGGTTTTAGAGATGCAATCGTAGGTTTAATCAGCGTCTCCTTTGCAACCTTGCCAGCTATGATAGCTGAATAAGCAGCACCGAATATCAGGAATATCGGGTTAAGGAACGTCATTAAAGATTCAACAATCGTATCTGCCGGGAATACCATGTTCCCTGTATAGACATATTCAACAATCATTACACCAGCCGCAACAATGAAGAACATACCAAACTTGGCATCACTCCACGGTTCAGTACTACCACTCACTTTCCTCTCGTAGTACTTAGCAGCTCCAATCACCAGTACACCTATAAAGGTAAGTACTAACGTGAAAAACTGAGTGCTCATTACTTCCATATTATCTTCTCCAATTGCGCAATTGGCTCTGGTTTCCCTTCATTGCCCTTATAAACCAATGCAAACACCTTGTATATAAATATTAAGTCTTCACAAGTCACACTCGAACTTACATGTTACACTTATCATTTTACCAGACGGTAACACACACGTTAACGTAATACTCTTGCCAGTTATAATCTCACACTTCAATGTGATATACTTGTTATTATATAACCGACAGTGTAGCAGTATACACGGTGAAGCTGCAAGATCCTCTCCTGCAATAGAGTACCTCAATACCTTCGATATTGGTACTGGACGATTAATGGTATATTCAAGACCTTTTGTTATCTCTGTAGTTATGCTTATGTAATATGTCAGAATCCTGTCAATTACCTTCTTACTCGGAATTATGTACTTTAATGATAATGAGGTGAGTAGTTTAGCTTTGATGCTGTATGACAACCCTTTTGTGAGTTTTTGTTGAATCCATATACCATAGTCTAAACCTTTTGTAAGTACAACCTTACCACCAACATTATACTCAAGATCGACTTCTCTTAATACTTTTTGAATTATCTGATAAGTACAGGCACGAATGATCGTATACTGACTTAGGATAGGTGTCTGGATTATCTTATATTCACAACCAAGAGATATCTTCTTAGGTGCTTTGATAGCGTATGATAATACAGTCGTTGGAGATAATTTCAGACTTAACTGATCTGCATAAACAACCGCACCGGAAGAAGCATTAGTAAAGAATTGGACTCCGAAA
>CAYHAT010000100.1:0-9786 GCA_964354675.1 uncultured Actinomycetota bacterium
TGAAGGGACCTGGCAAGGTTGGCGCCGACCTTGCCTCCCCCCACGATGAGGACGAACAGGCTCATTCCCCCCCACCTCCTTCGTAAGCGCACACGGCTGCGTGCATCTCATCGACGGCCAGAGATACCGGGCATACCACCTTGAAGCCGCGCTGTGAATAGAACTCCGCCCGGTTGGGATCGAAGACCCTGGCGATCACGCAGGGTACCTCGAACTGCTCCTTGGCTATCTGGGCGACCACCAGGTTGGTGTTGTCGCCGTCGGTGGCCACTATGCAGATGTCCGCCGTCTCGATACCGGCTTTCTTGAGAACGTCTATATCCAGCCCCGCCCCCTTGAGGAACCTGCCCTGAAAGCCCGGACCGAGATGCTCTCGCGCCTCCTCTGCTTCATCGATCACGCTGACCTCGTGCCCGGCCTGCGCGTAGCGGATAGCCAGGGCGGAGCCGACCCTGCCGCATCCGATAACGATCACCTTCATGGCACACTCCTTTGGATCTGCGGAGGCTCTCCGCCTCCCGACAACACCATCACGGTGCAGGTGGCGTTCTCTCGCACATATTCTGCGATCTTGCGGATATCCTTGTCTCGCCCCTCGCCGGTTCCTACATCCAGCACCAACAGGTCGAAGCCCTCTTTTCTCTGGAGATCCAGGATAGCCTTGCTACCCATACGGACCTTTTCGAGCCGTGGCAGGAACCTCATGCCGTAGTACCTGCCCCAACGGGCTGCCATATCCAGGGTTTCCATTCCCTTGTTCAACCCTTCTTCCGGGGCGACACCCAGCGGATGGTCCAGCGGTATCTCTAGTACGTAGAGTGTCTCAACCAGGCCTTTTCTCGCTACGACCCTCACGGCGGCATACAAAGACCTCTCAGAGAAGACCTGGCCTACGGAGGCCACTAGGATCTTGTGGTATAGGCCTTCCCTGGACAGGCCCGGGAGACGTACCGTACCTCGCTTGAAGAGGATGTACAGAACCAGGAAGGCGATGACAGCCAGAACGATCCCACTGGCCAGGCCGATCCAGAAACCGCTCACAATCAATCCTCCTGTATGCGTGATGGTTCCTCGCTGATGACGTGTACGTCAACGCCGCTCAGCTCAGACATTATACGGTAGACAATAGAGGAGCGGACCCGCAGAAAGAAACGGGGCTGGCGCGGCCGTCCGACAAACACCTGCGTGATCCTCCTCTCGCGGGATATATCGATTATGGCGGATGCCACGTCTTGGGCGTTCACCTCAACGAACTCCGCTCCCAATACTGCTGCCAGGTCGCGCAGAGCCTTGATGCGCTCCTCTTCCTCTCCTTCGCTGTAGGATCTGAGCTGGCGCCTTGGCCGGCCCGGTTCCATCCTGGCATAGACCACGATCAGGGGCGCCCCCAGCCGCTTGGACATCCTCCAACCCCGGCGGATGATCCTCTGGGCATTGGTCTCGGGCCGCACGCAGACCATGATACGCTCCAGCGAGGAGGGCGCCGCTTCCTCCTCGCCGATAGTCTCCTCGACTTCGTCAGCCACCTCGCGCAAGGCCAGTTCCCGCAGCACGGTCAGGTTGCTCTTGCGGAAGAAGTTGCTGAGAGCCTGTTCTATCTTGCCCGGGGCATAGACCTTGCCCGCCTTGATGCGCTCGATGAGCGCCTCAGGATCGATATCGATGAGCCGCACCTGATCCGCCTGTTCAAGGAGGTAATCGGGGAAGGTCTCCCTGACCTTCACCCCCGTGGCTTCGTACACCAGGTCGTTGAGGCTCTCCATGTGTTGGATGTTGACCGTGGTCCAGACGTCGATCCCGTTATCCAGGAGTTCCTCGATATCCTCGTATCGCTTGCGGTGCTTGGAGCCGGGGACATTGGTATGGGCCATCTCGTCCACCAGGGCGATGCGGGGATGGGCATCCAGCACGGCGTCCAGGTCCATCTCCTCGAATTCGGCGCCACGGTAAACCATCTTGCGGCGGGGGATGACCGGGACCTCCCCGATCATCTCCTGGGTGTCCTCCCGTCCGTGGGGTTCGATGTATGCCACCTTTATGTCCATGCCCTGCTTCAGCTGCTGCTTGGCCTCGGAGAGCATGGTGTAGGTCTTGCCGACTCCGGCCGCGGAGCCCAGGAAGATGGTCAGCTTACCCCTGGCATCTTCATCCATCCGTTAACTTCCCATGATCCTGAATGCCGCCAATATAGCATCGGCGACCTGGTTCAAGTCGACAGTGGTGGTATTGACCACCAACTCGTATATCTGGGGGCTGTTCCAGTCCACGTTGAAGAGCAGGTTGTGGAAGGCGCTGCGGCCGTAGTCCGAGTCGTTCACCATCCGCCGCGCCTCCGCCAGGCCCTTCTTTCCTTTCAGCTCGTACTTGGAGGCAATGCGCTGGATGCGTGTCTCCAGGTCGGCGACGAGGTGTACGCGGAAGATGCGGGGGTCTCCCGCCATGATCACGTGGGCTCCCCGGCCCAGGATGACCATGTTCCCCTCGTCCACGAACTCGCGGATGACCTTGCTTACAGCGTCGAGGTACTTGGCTGACCTCTGCTCGTAAGTGATACGGTCCTGCAGGCTCAGACGCTGGTCGAAGACCCTCTCTATCTTGCTCTCGTCGAAGCCCGTCTGCCGCGCCGTCTCGGCCACCAGTTCCTTGCTCACGAAGCGCCAGCCCAGCTCGACGGCAACTTTCTCCGCCACCATGCGGCCGCCGCTCCCCATCTGGCGAGAGATGGTGATGACGTTCTTCACCGCTCCACCTCCTCCGTCATCTCCAGTATCTCCAGGTTCAGCTCGAGCACGTTCACCGTCGGCTCTCCGAAGATGCCCAGGAAAGAGCCCTTTATATGTTCGGCCACCAGCTCCAGCAGGGCTTCCTCTTCCAGCCCCGTGGCTGCCGCGATGCGCGGTATCTGAAGCACGGCCGATTCATCGCTCACATCGGGGTCCAACCCCGAGGCGGATGCCGTTACCAGCTCCACCGGGATATCTTCCGCTCGCAGCCCCGGGTTCTGCTCCAGCAGGCTGGAGACCCGGTCCTGTGCCTGATGGGTCAGGGTAGGGTTGGACGGGCCCAGGTTGGAGGCGCCGCTGCGCATGGCGTCGTAACCGCCACCCGCCGCCGAGGGGCGCCCCTGGAAAAACATCTTTGAGTCGAAGGTCTGGCCGATGGCACGGGAGCCCACCGCTTCGCCTTCCCGGTAAACGATCTGGCCGTCTGCCCGCGAGCCCGTCATCCTGGCCAGGCCGGTGACCACCAGGGGATAGGCCAGGCCCATCAACAGCACCAGCACGGCGATCAAACCGAGAGCCCGTTTCGCTTCCTGCAATATCTTCATCATACTTCCTTATCCGAAATGAAAAAGCCCCAGGACGAGGTCGATGAGCTTTATCCCCAGGAAGGGCGCGACGAGACCGCCCAGCCCATATATGAGAAGGTTGCGCCGGAGCAATGCCGTGGCCCCCACGGGCCGGTACTTTACGCCGCGCAGCGCCAGGGGTACCAGGGCGATGATGATCAGGGCGTTAAAGATCACCGCGGAGAGTATAGCGCTCTGGGGGGTGGAGAGGCGCATGATGTTCAGCGACTCCAATGCCGGGATGAAGACCATGAACATGGCCGGGATGATGGCGAAGTACTTGGAGACGTCGTTGGCCACACTGAAGGTGGTGAGGCTGCCACGGGTGATGAGCAGTTGCTTGCCGATCTCCACCACTTCGATGAGCTTGGCCGGATCGGAGTCCAGGTCTACCATGTTCCCCGCCTCCTTGGCCGCCTGGGTCCCACTGTTCATGGCCATGCCCACATCGGCTAGGGCAAGGGCGGGTGCGTCGTTGGTGCCGTCCCCGGTCATGGCCACCAGCTTGCCCTGGGCCTGTTCCCGCCGGATGATGTCCATCTTATCTTCGGGCTTGGCTTCGGCGACGAAGTCGTCGATTCCCGCCTCCGCGGCGATGGTCTTGGCGGTGAGGGGGTTGTCCCCGGTGATCATCACCGACCTGATACCCATGCTGCGCAGCCGGTCGAAACGCTCGCTGATGCCGGGCTTGACCACGTCTTTCAGTTCCACCAGGCCGATGACCTCGCCGTTGTGGGCTACCGCGAGGGGGGTCGACCCGCGCGAGGCAACGATATCGACGAAGCGCTGGTAGTCCTCGGGGAGCTTCTTGCCTTGCCCGGTCACGTACCTGGCTACGGCGTCGCTGGCACCCTTGCGGTACGAATCTCCATTGCGGTCCAGCCCGCTCATGCGCGTCTCCGCCGTGAAGGGGACCACCATTCCGCCCGCTTCTTCCTCAACCTCCAGCCCCAGCTTCTTCCCCAGGGTTATGATGGAGCGTCCCTCTGGGGTGCTGTCGCCCAGCGAGGAGAGGACCGCGGCGCGGGCCACCTCCTCCTCGCTGTAGCCCTCGAAGGGCATGAACTCATCCGCGAAACGGTTTCCAAAGGTGATGGTTCCGGTCTTGTCCAGCAGGAGGGTGTCGATGTCTCCCGCGGCCTCCACCGCCCGGCCGGACATGGCCAGGACGTTGCACTGCGTCAAGCGGTTGATGCCGGCGATACCGATGGCGGAGAGCAACCCCCCGATGGTGGTGGGGATGAGGCAGACCAGCAGGGCGGCCAGGGCGGTAACCGAGGGCAGCGCTTGCAGATAATCACCGATGGGCCTGATGACCAGCACGACCACAAGGAAGATTATGGTAAGAGCGACCAGGAGGATGGAGAGGGCTATCTCATTGGGGGTCTTCTGGCGTTGTGCCCCTTCCACCAGGCTGATCATCTTGTCCAGGAAACTCTGGCCGGGGTCGGCCGAGATGCGCACCTTTATCCAGTCCGAGAGCACCTTGGTGCCACCGGTAACCGAGCTGAAATCGCCCCCGGATTCCCTGATCACCGGGGCCGATTCGCCGGTGATGGCCGACTCGTCCACGCTGGCGATGCCCTCGATGACCTCCCCGTCGCCGGGTATGATATCTCCCGCCTCCACCAGCACCACGTCGCCCTTCTTCAGCTGCCCGGCCGGCACCATCTCTGTCTCGCCGCTTTCGCGGAGGAGCTTGGCAGTGGTCTCCACCCTCGTGCGCCGCAGGGTCTCCGCCTGCGCTTTGCCCCGTCCCTCCGCCACCGCCTCGGCGAAGTTGGCGAAGAGCACGGTAAACCACAACCATAGGGATACCAGGCCGGTGAAGGCGAGCTCTCCCTCCCCGGTAACCAGGATCTTGAAGAAAAAGCAGGTAGTGAGAACGGCCCCGACCTCTACGATGAACATCACCGGGTTCCTGGCCATCTTCAACGGGTTCAGTTTCACGAAAGATTCGGCTATCCCTTGCCTGACCAGCTTGGGCTCCAAGAGCCTCTCCCGCTTCTCCTTTTTCTCCTGCCCTTCCATCGTTCAACCGTCCTCGCGCTTTGTCACGTTCGCGTTCACAGCAAAGCGAAATGCTCGGCCATGGGCCCCAGGGCCAGCACCGGGAAGAAAGTCAGGGCCCCGACGATGATGATCACTCCGATGAGAAGCCCCGCGAAGAGGGGCGTATCGGTACGGAACGTCCCTTCCGATTCCTCCAGTATCTGCTTACCGGCCAGCGATCCCGCCACCGCCATGAGGGGGATGACCACCGCGTAACGTCCGATGAGCATAGCCAGGGCGGTGGTGACGTTGAAGTAGGCGGAGTTTGCAGCCAGTCCGGCGAATACGCTGCCGTTGTTGGCGGTGGCCGAGGTGTAGGCGTAGGCCATCTCCGTGATGCCGTGGGGGCCGTTGTTCAGTATGGCGTCCCTGGCGCTGGGCAAGGCCATGGAGAGGGCGGTGAAACCAAGGATACAGAGAGGGTGGGCCAGAAGGGCGATCACCGCCAGCTTCACCTCCCTGGCCTCGATCTTCTTGCCGGCGAACTCCGGCGTCCTGCCCACCATCAGTCCGGCTATGAACACGGTGAAGATGACGTACATGAGGATGTTGAGCAGGCCGGCTCCGCAGGAGCCGAACACGGTGTTGAGCATCATGCCGGAGATGAGCATCATCCCCCCCAGGGGGGTGAAGCTGTCGTGCGAGCTGTCAACGCTCCCGGTGGTGGCGGAGACGGTGGTGACGCCGAACGCGGAGGAGTCAGCCACGCCCAGGCGCGACTCCTTTCCCTCCATGTTGCCCGCGGAGTTGTTTCCCCCCAGCCCTTCCAGCGCGGGATTCCCCCGGGACTCGAACCACAGCGTCAAGCCCGCCAGGAGCAGGAAGAGCAGGAGCACGGCGACGAAGATAGTCCATCCCTGGCGCGAGTTGCCCAGGTAGCGGCTGAGGGTGTAGATCATGGATGCCGGTACGAGCAACATCAGGATTATATAGATGGTATTGGTGATAGGGCTGGGGTTCTCGTAGGGGTGGGCGGAGTTGGCTGCAAAGAACCCCCCACCGTTGTTCCCGATATGCTTGATCGATTCCAGGGAAGCCACCGGACCCCGCGCGATCTCCTGCGTCTCTCCCTCCAGGGTATGGACCTGCGCCGGTCCGTCAAGGGTCTGTATCACCCCCAGGGGGACCAGGACCAGCGCCGCTACCAGGGCCAGGGGTAGGAGCACGCGCAGGATCGCCCGGGTGAAGTCCACGTAGAAGTTGCCGATGCCGGGTGTGCCGCGGCGGGACAGCCCGCGCATGAAGGCTATGGCCAGCGCCAGGCCCGTTGCCGCGGAGGTGAACATGCACAGCGTCATCACCAGCATCTGCGTGAGGTACGATGCCTGGGTCTCCCCCGCGTAAGCCTGCCAGTTGGTGTTGGTGCCGAAGCTCACCGCGGTGTTGAGAGCCAGATCGACCCGCATGCCGGGGGCATGGGCGGGGTTGAGGGGGAGATGGCCTTGCAGGCTGAGGATGATGAAGGAGAAGAGCATGATGGCCAGGTCCACCGCCAGCATGCGCAGCACGTAGCCGGACCAGTTGTATTGCTGGTCCTTATCGATGCCCAGGATACGAAAGAGTAGTCTTTCCACCGGGTCGAAAACCCGGTCCAGGAAGGTGCGCTCGCCCTCGAAGACACGGTGAAGATAGCTCCCCACCGGTCTGATGAGCAGGGCGATCACAGCCGCGATGATCCCGATCTGGGTCAAGCCACGCAGGATCATAGCCGCACCCTAGAACCTCTCCGGCCACAAGAGCGCATAGAAGAGGTAGGCGAGGAGCGCGAGCGCGATGATCGCTATTATCCATTCCTCCACCGTGGGCCTCCAGATAATATCCGGGATTTGATGCCCGGGGCTATTTCCGCGGCGTATCTCCCTATCTGCAGGGCTCTTCCCGGCAGGCTTCTTCACTGCAGCCAACCACGCCAATGAATATGGTTCTTCTCCCAGAAGTGTGGGTAGGAGTGCGATAATGGCAGTTGCCCCAGCTATCATCTCCCGTTACCTACACTTCTGGGAGAAGAACTATGAATATAAATCCTATTCCTAACCTGGCCTGTTTACAAGAGTTGCACATACGCTTCAGCCGTGTCTGATACCGTCTACCTTGCATTGATTCTGATGCCTGTTAAGTTCGCTCCGTTCACCGGCCCGAAACGCCGGTTTCACCTCCGCTTCCTGTATCCCCTCACTCATGAAAGAGACCGCAACATGGTAAGGTAATACGTGTCCGTGCAAGCATATCCGAAGCGGTTTGCATCAAGATGCAGGGGAGGTCATCCCATATCATGACCGGCGTATTTCGCGGTTTGATGAAAACGTTCGTAGTCATGATCTTGATCCTCGTTGGTCTGATGGGTGTGTTGCTGGCCTTCCTGCACTCGCCCTTCTTCAGGTATCCGGCTGATGGTGAATACCCTCAACCTCGCATCAATGAACTGATCTGGCCCACCATCGGCTATCCCGCCATGGTGGTTCCGGGCGAGGTCCTGGAAGTGGAGGTGGACCTGTGGGCGGGTGAGGAGTCGCGGCCGGAGGAGGTCTCGGGGTGGAAGGCGACCGTGAGCCCGTCCCGCGATGAACTCGCAGGCCTTGCCTACGAGCTGGAGCCGGCGGGCGCGCGGCTGGAAGCTTCAGGGCGCTGGCCATACCGCAGCGAGGAGGGCCGCAGCGAGGCGGTGTGGCACGCCTCTTTCCGCATCCCGCAGGAGGCGGTACCTGAGCTCTACGACCTGCGCGTGGAGGTGGACATGGGTACCGAGCATATATCCGATACCCAACCGCACGCCGTGGCGGTCACCGAGGATGACGATAACGACTTCACCTTCATCACCCTCTCCGATATCCACGTGCACGAGCGGGACAACTCCGCGCCCCTCTCCACCCAGACGAACAAAGGCATCTCAGAGGATGGAGACCCGCTCTTCATGGAGGAAGCCATCCGCCAGGTAAACCTCATCCAGCCCGATTTCGTGCTCATGCTGGGCGATTTCGTGCGCGGACAGCGCCGCCCCGGCGAACTCGCCTCGGAATGCGAGAGGTTTTACGAGGCCATGTTGAAGCTGAAGGTACCCGCCTTCCTCCTGCCCGGCAACCACGATGGCTACATCAACGAGATCGACGGGGAAAGGTGGTACGAGAACAACCTCGGGCCTCTCTATTATTCCTTCGACGTCGGCGGCTGCCACTTCGCCTGCCTCGACTCCTACCAGTGGCCGGAGGACGATCGCCTGGTGATGAACAAGCTGCTGTACATGGAGCCGCGCAAGTGGCAGGGACAGGTCCTGGACGCAGGGGCCGAGGGAGAACCCGCCACCTATACTGGACAACTGGCCTGGCTGGACGGGGACCTCGCCTCCCACCGTGACGCGCCCCTCAAGGTGATGGCCTTGCACCACGACCCCTACACGCCGGAAGGTAAGGGCCTTTCCTATATCGACGTGAACTACTTCGGCATCTACCGCGCCGGTGGGGGAGGCGAGGGCAGGGAGGCACTCCTGGACACCGCCTCGCGCCACCGGGTGGACGCCGCCTTCGGGGGCCACCAGCACATCGACGGCATCGGGTCCGTGCCCTGGGAGGGCGATGGGGGAGAGACCATCTACTCCTGCCAGACCTGTGTCTATTTCGATAAGGGCGGGAAAAGTGACCACTACCCCGGCTACCGGCTGGTGGAGGTGGAGGATGGGGATATCGCATCCTTCGCCTACCTGGACGGGATCAGTTCCTACCCATTCTACGACGGGTCCATACCGGGGGGCACGACCGACCTCGACGAGCTGAACCTCCCCTCCCTCGATGCGCAGGTGGTGCAGACCATGCAGGAGGGGAAGCCTTACATCGTGGTCGAGGTGGAGAGTTACCTCGCCGCCACAATGGAGCTGGCAGGCATCGCGGTTCAGGCGCCGGCTTCTCCTGCGGGAGGCTATGTGGTGAAGGGCGGAGAGCTCTACCGCAGCGTCGAGATACCCGGCAGGCCGGGCTGGGTCCTGCTCTACCTGAGGGCGGAGGTCGGAGCGGGTGTGCCGGGCACGACCGCGGATATCCCGGGCGAAGCGTCGCTCGAAACCGTCACCGTCGAGCCCGCCCAGGAGTAACCATGCCTTGGGGTCAGCCGTTCAAACGACACAAGGGGCCAGGCGTCCACACGCTGTTAAAGGGTGACCAAGTCCGTACAATCATGGTTGAATATATACACCTCATGTCGATCCGGCTGTAAGTATGAGGCTTTTTGGTCCGTGAGGCTGCGAAGGGAGGGTGATCCGATTGTTCGACTTTATCCTGGAAGACGCCCTGGTGGTGGACGGCTCGGGCAACAAACCGTACGAGGCGGATGTGGGCATCGCGGGGGGCCGCATCGAAAAGATAGGCGAGCTGAAGAATAGCGAGGCGGGAAAAAGG
>CAYHAT010000101.1:0-9782 GCA_964354675.1 uncultured Actinomycetota bacterium
GGGCGGAATCGGCAACCTGATGAAGCAGGCGCAGCAGCTGCAGGCGAACATGCAGAAGGCGCAGGAAGAGATCGCGGCCATGGAGGTCACCGGGGAGTCCGGCGGTGGCATGGTCAAGGTGACGATCAACGGCCGGCACGAGGCGAAGCGCGTGCAGATCGATCCGTCGGTACCACTCGATGACCGCGAGATGGTCGAGCTCATAGAGCTCTTCCTGGGCAATGCCGGCTTCCTCACCCTCTCCGCCTTCTCCGGGGAAGAAGCGCTGGAAAAGACCTTCAAAGAGAAGCCCGACCTCATCCTGCTGGACATCATGATGCCGAAGATCGACGGTTGGGAGGTCCTGCGACGTATCAAGAACGACCCCGAGGCCCGGAATACCCCGGTGGCCTTCATCACCGCCCGCACCCAGAACATCGACAAGATGATCGGCCTGTCGGTTATGAAGGCGGCGGGATACATCACCAAGCCCTTCAGCAAGCAGGAGCTGCTGACCGAGGTGAGGCGCATCATCGACGAGCACAAGCGGAGCTCGGACGGGCAATGAGCCCCAGGCCCGTGCGGGTTTGCGGCTAGAAGGGGGGACGGTTGACAACCAACGAATGGTGGAAGACCTTTTCCTTGTTCCTCTGGTTCTATAACACCTCCGCAACAGCGATGCTCCTCGTGTATTTCTACGGCATCTGCCGCCTGGCTGAGCGCAGGTTCAAGGGCAGGACCTATGTTTTCCTGCTGCCGCTCTTTTTCGTGCTCATGGGCGCCAGCACCCTGATCTACTCCCTGGGGGACTCTATCGTGGCCATCTACTTGTGGTACGCGGTATGGCCGGCCGTCGCGGGGATACTGCTCCTGCTTATCGTGTACCGCTCCTACCGCCTGATGTTGGGAAGATGAATTACCTGGCCTCCACCCTATACATCATCGGCCCCCTCGCTGTGGGGGCCTTGCTCATCCTGTTGATGGTGTTGGGAAAACGCCTGGGGCAGGCCTTGGAGTTGCCGCCTTATTACAAGCTCTATTACGTTTCGATCATATTCTTCCTCCTTCCCCTTCCGGCGGCATGGGTCCTGCTGGTCACCAAGGCATGGGGGCTACCCGAGCCCGCCCTGACCACGGGGTTGATAATCAAGCTAGCGGTCGCCTCCATACCGATGACTGTCGCCATCACCTTCGCCGTCTTCGCCACGGCCAAGTATTGGGGATGGATCTGGGGAGAGCTCGGTCGTTCCCGCAGGAGGGACGGGGAGCAAGATGAAGCCTGAGAGGAGCTCCCGGCTCATGCTCCCGCTCGCAGCGGGCATCCTGGCCCTGTCCGGCATCACCCTGCTGGCAAGCGCGGCGGATTGGCGAGGCGTATCGATCACCTCCGCGATCTTGACCCTTGCCTTGGCTGCCGTGACCCTGGCAGTGTCCATGCCGTTGCTGCGCCGCTCGCTCAAGCCTTCCGAGCTGCTCCGTACAGCACATACTTCCATACTGGAGTCGATCCCTTCACCAGCCCTGTTGGTGAGCGAAGCGGGGGTGATCCTGGAGAACAACCGGCTGGCCAGGGAATTTCTGCCCCCGATCGGCCAGGAAACTTCCGACCTGGTGGGAAAGGGATTGGACGAGGCCTTCCTGCCGCCGTATTTCGGGAACTGGAGTCCTCTGCTTGAAAGGGTGTCTGTTGAAGGAGAGGCGCTTGACCGCCGCAGCGAACAGTACTTCCTGGAGAACCAGTCGGGTATCTGCAAGGTGTGGATCTCACCCCTGGAGCGTGAGCCCGGCAAGAAGAGGCGCCTGTTGATCATGATCCGGGATATTACCCTCGAGGCATCGGAGCGCGCCGCTCTGCTCGAAGCCTCGGAGCGCGAGGCGGGCGTCTTCGAGAGCGTGCCGGTGAAGATAGCGGTCCTGGACCGCAATTTCCGGCTGGTGCGTTGCAACCGCCTGATGATGCAGTGGATCTATGACACCTGCGGCCTGGAAGAACCCGCCCTCTCCGGCTTGCCCGCCCTGGACATCATGCCCCAGGAGTTCCGCGCGGACTGGAAACGCATACTGCGGCGCGTGCTGGTGGAAGGCCGCTCATTCGAACAGCCCCGCGTCCACCAGACGGTGAGGGGAACGGATTTTTTCCACCGCGTGCGCCTGCACCCCCTGGCGGACGAGTCCGGCAATGTGCGGGAAGCGCTGCTGCTCTACGAGGACGTGACGGAATACGTGCGGCTGGAGCGCCGCTTGGTGGAGACCACCGATTATCTTAACCTGCTTATAGAAAGCCTCAACGACGGATTCTACGCCATGGACGCCCAGGGCAGGTTCTCTTTCTGCAACCAGGCATTCCTGGGCATGCTCGGTATGAGCGGTTCCGATGAGCTCTTCCAAAGAGAGGCCACGGAGATCGTGATGCCCGAGGAGAGCATGAAGATCGAGCGCATGTTGGAACGGCGGCGGCGCGGGGAGAAGGTCTTTTTCGAGACCTACCTCAGGCGCCGGGGTGATATCCCGCTGCCGGTGCAGATAAGCTCCGCCCCCCTTTTTCGCGCCGGTAAGTTCATGGGCATAGTGGGCATCGCCCACGATCTGAGCGAGCGCCGCAGGTTGGAAGCGATGGTTGAGCGGGGTCACCAGGACCTGGAGAAGGCTTACGAGGAGCTCTCCGTCCTGGACAAGATGAAATCGGACTTCATAGCCATTGCCTCCCACGAGCTGCGCACTCCCCTGTCCATAATCAAGGGGTACGCTGACGCTTTCCAATACGGAGAGCTCGGCGACATGTCATCGTTCCAGATGGACAAGATCAAGATCATGAACTCCCGGGCGGACCAGATGACCAAGATCATCAACGACCTCCTTGACGTGACGCGCCTTGAGGAAGGGCGCCTGGTAGGCGAGAAATGGCCTGCACCGGTTGACGGCATGATCATCAACGCCGTATCGGAGTATAAGAGTCGTGCCGCCCAATGCGGCCAGGAACTCCGTTACAATGTCGAGGGGAACCTGCCGCCGGTCAGCGTGGACGTGTGGCGTGTCCACCAGGTCATGGAGAATCTCATCGGCAATGCTATCAAGTTCACCCCCGAGGGGGGTTCGATAGAGGTGGCGGCGCGGAACGCCGCCGAAGCGGGAATGGTGGAAATAGAGGTGAAGGATACGGGGCCAGGGATCCCGGCGAAGGAGCAAGAGAGATTGTTTACCATGTTTTACCAAATAGAGACCGATTCTGCGCGCTCCGCGGGAGGGCTGGGCCTCGGCCTGGTTATATCCAAAGGCATCGTCGAAGGACACGGGGGCCGCATCTGGGTGGAGAGCGAAACGGGGCGCGGCTCCTCCTTCAAGTTCACCCTGCCCGTGAGCAAGGAGGGGTAGGCGGTGAGGACCGTCATCCCCGGTGACCGCGGCCTGGCGGTGAGCGACATTCAGAAAAAACTGCACGACCTGGGCTTTACTCCCTCGGGCTTCGAGGCCGAGGCAAGGGAGGCCTTCTACGGTGAGAGCACCTCGTTGGCGGTGCGTGAGTTCCAGGAGGCAAGGGGCCTGCGCGCCGAGGGAAGTGTAGATGAGACCACCTGGCAGGAGCTCGTGGAGGCTTCCGTCCGTCTGGGTGACAGGTTCCTCTACCTGCGCATCCCCCCTTTCCGCGGCGACGACGTGGGGGAGGTACAGCGTTGCCTCAACCGCCTGGGCTTTAACGCCGGCCGCGAGGACGGAATATTCGGGCAGGATACGGACCGCGCGCTGCGCGCTTTTCAACATAACATGGATCTTCCCGTCGACGGCATTGCGGGCTCCTCCACCATCTCCTGCTTGCAGCGGTTGAAGCACGCCCTGAAAGATACCAGCGTCGCAGAGGTACACGAAGCGCTGCAGGACCTCGCAGCGCGTGGACTGGAGGGAAGGAGCGTAGTCCTGGATGCGGCGGAGGGGGACGCTGCCGCCGAGGAGACCCTTCGCCTGGTCTCGGGCAAACTCCTGGCCTGCGGGTTGACCACCATGATAACCGGCGGTGCTTCCGGCCATCTGCCTGAGAGCCAGCGGGCGCGCCTGGCCAACGACCGCAACGCCGACCTCGTACTGGGCCTCAAGACGACACCGGAGACAGGGGTGCGCATATATTTCTTCGGGAGCAAGGGCTACTCCTCACCGCGGGGCAGGCGCCTGGCGGAGATCCTGTATAGGGAGATATCCCTCACCGTGGAATCAGAGGTGCCCCCGCCGGAGACAAAGAGCTTTCCCTTGTTGAGAGAAACGCGCATGCCCTGCGTTATCCTTGAACCAGACCGCAAGATTGGCTCCAGCGGCGATTTGGCCATAGCCCTCGCCAAATCGGTCATCACCTACTTCAACCCCCCCGAATAAGCGAAATCAGATGTATGCGTGCCAGGCCTCCACAAGGATATGTGGAGGCGCTGGACACCGCCGCGCCGAGGACGGCGCTGTCGCTTACGCGATACAGGCTGTCGTAATGTAAATCCTTTAGGCGGGGGGTTCGACGTCCTCGATCACTACCTCGACGTCCTCAACCGTTATATCGGTGAGGCCTTCCACGTATTCCTTGACCTTCTTCCTGACCTCCTGGGCGAGGACAGGCATGTTCGTTCCGTAATCCACCTTGAGGTATAGGCTGAGCCGGCAGGACTCCTCCTCGCGGCTGACTTTTACTCCCTTATGTACGAACTCCCTTTTCACCCGGGAGGTGAGGATCTCCACTGGCTTCTGCTGGCATATCGCCGCCCCCTCCACACCGCTTGCCGCCTGGGCAGCCAGTGCAGCGATGGCCTCCCTGGAGACCTCCACGCTTTCGTTCCTGCTGTCCTCTTTCACAGCTCACTGGCTCCGTGCTTGATCGAACTTACAGTCACCTTGCCATCGGAGATATCGAAGCGCATCGTCCTCCCGTAGCTCCCACCGGTGTCCTCGGAAACAAGTTGGACCTTCAGCTCCTTCAGGGCGTCCTTGGCGGCATCGATGTTGCGATCTCCTATCTGCATCCCGAGGCAGGGTCCCGGGACGTTGCGCGGGTTGACGGCGCCCGGGATGGTGAACATGCACGCCCCCCCGGCGATCTTGGCCTTGATATCCCAGCGCTTGGAGCCCAGCCGCTCCATCTCCTCGACCATGGCACTGATGGCCGTATCGGCAAACTTTCCCGGGTTGCCCTTCTTGGTCATGGACTTCGAATCGGGGAGCATGATATGTGCCAAACCCCCGATCCTGCGTTTATCGTCGTAGAGGGCCACGCCCACGCAACTGCCCAACCCATAGCTGGCCAATACGTGCGGATTATGCGTCACGTAATATTCCGCAACCCCTACATTAACGATTTCCTGCGACACAGATCGCTCACCCCAAGCCTTACTGTGGTCATTACGGGGAGCCTCTACTCCGTTGAGTACGATGGACGGTCCCTGGCCTCGTTCCATATGATCCGGTTCTCCGTTTTACCGCTTTAACCTGACCTCACCTTCCGTCAATCACTCACTCCCAGCCTTCCCAGTATGATGTCCAGGGACCCCAGGTCCGGGAAAAGGATGAGGTGCCCCTTGATCACGTGCTCCATGATATTGAACTCCGTCTCGATCACCAGGACGTAATCCTCGGACTGGCTTATCTCCACCAGGATGAAGTCGATTATCGCCCCGGCCATGTCCATGGCGAACCCGGGAACGGAGGGACGCAACAGTATCCCGGTCATCTGCGAAAGCGCGTTGAGATAAGAGCCCGCCAGGATGCTCCCCGTCTCCTGCAGGGCGGACTGCTCTATGGTGGTCAAGTCCCCCTCGTCATCCTTGGTAACCATCAGGTGGGCCAACTCCGTCGCGCTGGTCTCCGCCAGCAGGAGGAGCATGCTGCCTGACGCGTCGCCGCTTATGTGCAGGTAGATGCCGACCACCGGGGTCTCGGCGCCGCCGACGAGGTCAGAGACCTTGACCAGGGGCACCAGGGAAGCTCGAGGCACGCTCAGCAACACCTTCTTATCCACTATGGTGGAAAGGGCCACGGCGGCATTCCCGGAGCCGATATTGCCCACCTCCCTGAGAGCGTCGAGCTGTAAGGGGGTAAGCCCTTTCCTCTCTGCCATCATTCCTCCTTTCGGGGGGTTCACCCCTTGTCGGGGATAAATCCGCGTCAAATCCCTATCAGGATAACAGAGTCGGGATGTCCAGTATAAGCGCGAGTTCTCCCGTTCCTAAAATGGTAGCGCCGCCGAAGCCGCGGACTCTCTTCAAGAACCGGTCCAGGCTGGTGATCACGATCTCCTGCTGGCCCATGAGCTCGTCCACAGCGATGGCAACACTCTTCAGCGCCATCTCCACCACCACCACGGGGAAGCTCCCCTGCCCGTTTTCAGCTGGCAGGCCGAGGTAACGCCTCAGGCGCATCAGGGGCAAGGTCTCGTCCCTCAGGAAGATGACCTCCTGGTTCGAGACGTATTTTACCTCGTGAGAGGAGATCACCGCGGTCTCCGCTACCACTCCCAGCGGTATGGCGTATATCTCGTCCTCTACCTTCACCAACAGCGCCTGGATGATGGCCAGGGTGAGGGGCAGCTTCAAGGCAAAGTTGGTTCCTTCGCCCTTGACGCTCTGCATGATCAGCATCCCACCCAGGGATTCCACTTTGTTCTTCACCACGTCCAGCCCGACGCCCCTCCCCGAGACGCCGCTCACCTCTTCGGCGGAAGAGAAGCCGGGCATGGCCAGAAAGCGCAGGGTTTCCTCTTCCGTCAACAGCTTCGTTTCCCCCGCGGATACGAATCCCCTCTCCTCGGCTAGGTCGAATACCTTCCGCGCGTCGACCCCCTGCCCGTCGTCGGACACTTCGATAGACACGTAGTTGCGGTCGCGCCGTGCGATGAGCTTTATGCTCCCGCGCCGCGGCTTGCCCCTTGCCTCCCGCTCTACCGGGCTGTCTATACCATGGTCCACGGCGTTGCGCAGAAGGTGCATCAGGGGGTCGCTTATCTCGTCCAGGATGGTGCGGTCGAGCTCGATGTCCTTGCCCTCGATCACGAAGTCGACTTCCTTTCCCCTGCTCTTGGCCAGATCCCGCACCATGCGGGGGAAGCGGTTGAAGATGTGCTCTACAGGCACCATGCGGGTCTTCATCACCTCGTCCTGGAGGTCCGCCGTCAAACGGGCGGTCTGGGCAAGGGCCTCCTTTAACTCCGGAATGTTCTGGGACGACGCGATCTCCTGCAGCCTGGTGCGGTTTATGACCAGTTCACCGATGAGGTTCATCAGGTTGTCCAGACGGGAGATGTTCACGCGCACGCTCTGGGTCCGCACCGGTGCGACCGACGTGCCCGCGCCATCAAACGCCCCGGCATCGACCGCCTCGGGTCTCTCCTGCTCCTCCTCCACTATCTCGCCGGCCTTTTTCTCCTCCTCCTCGGGCACTTCCACTTCCTCCGCACGGAGCACCTCGATCTCGTGCACCTCGGCAATGGTGAGCAGGGCCCCACGCACGGCTTCCAGGCTTTCCTCTGCGGCGAATGTGACTTCGAAGGAACGGTCGAACTTCTCGTCCTCCAGGTCCTCAACGGAGGGCCGCGAGGTTATCACCCTGCCCATCTGTGATAGTTTCTTGAAGATCATGAACACCCTGACCGACTTGAGGACGCAGTCCTTGTCCAAGGTCACCCTCAATCGCAGGGTCCTCTCCCCGGCTTCTCCTTCGAGCGGGATATCCCCTACCTCCTCGGTTAAGGCCTCCTCTGCCGTCTCCTCAGCCTCCTCGGTCTCGGGCTCCTCCGGCACTTCCCCAGCTTCCGGCTCCGCCTCCTGTTTCGCCTCTTCCTCCGCCCGAGCCGGCGCAGGCTTGCCTTTCCCCTTCGGCTTCGCCTTCTTTTCCGGCTTGGCGGGAGCTTCGATCCCCGCCACAGCGCCTTTCTCACCGGCGTAAACCGCCCGCAGGGCTTCTATCAGCGGCTTGGTGTCCAGGCCCTTTTCGCTCTCCTCGGCTATGGCCGCCACCATGGTGCCCAGCATGTCGAAGCAGCCGAAAAGAAGGTCCACTATGTCCGTGCTCACCTCTATGTCTCCACTGCGCAGGCCATCCAGCACGTTTTCCATCTCGTGGGACAGTTCGGTCAGCTGGTCGAAGCCCATGGTAGCCGACATGCCCTTGAGGGTATGGGCAGAGCGGAATATCTCCGTTAGTACGTCCGGGTTTCCCGGGTCCTTCTCCAGGTCGACCATGGACTGGTTTAAGGCCTCCAGGTGTTCCTGGGCTTCGCTTATGAAGAGCTCTTTATATTGAGAGATGTCCATGTCCATTTTCTGGCATCCCTTTCAGGCAAACGCAACGTTAAAGCTGCTACAACAGCTCCATGACCTTGTCCGGTATCATGTCCAGGGAGACCACCCAATCGATGCAGCCTCTCTCTATGGCCACCTTGGGCATGCCATACACCAGGCATGTCTCTTCGTCCTGGGCGATGGTGCCTCCCTTGCTCTTTTTTATCTTCTCCATACCGCTCGCTCCATCGGAGCCCATCCCGGTCATGATCACTCCTACGGACTCGGCCCCGTATACCTCGGCGGCGGTCACCATGGCCGCATCTATGCGCGGTGAGGCGCCCACCCGGTTCTGCGACTCGATCAGCTCGATCCTGCCCGACCCGCTGTCGTCCGAGATGACTACGAGGTCCTTGCCGCCAGGCGCGACCAGGACCCGGCCGGGCTGCAACTCTTCGTTCTCCTCCGCCTCCTTGACCTGCAATGAGCAGATGCTGTTCAACCGGCTGGCGAACGACCGGGTGAATACGCCGGGCATGTGCTGTACGATGACGATGGCGGCCGGCGTATTCTCCGGGAAGCGGGGCATTATCTCCGCCAGGGCTTTCGGCCCACCGGCCGAAGCCCCTATGACCACCAGTTTTTCGCCGACCGACGATCCCTTCGAGATTGCGGGCTTCCTCTTCATCTTCCTGCGCGCCTGCCCTTTCAGGACATAGGCGCGGGCGTGCGCCGCTGTCTTCACCTTCAGTACGACTTCCTCACGCACCTCCTTTACCGCCGACGGGTAATGGGAGGGTTTGGTTATGAAATCCACGGCCCCCAGCTCCAGGGCCTTCAGGGTAGCCGTGGCACCTTTCTGAGCCAGGGCACTTAGCATCACCACGGGCAGGGGGTGCTTGCGCATGATGTATTCCAGCGCCGTGAGGCCGTCCATCTCCGGCATGTGGATATCCATGGTCACCACATCCGGCTCGAGCTCGGCTACGGCACGTATGGCCTCTACGCCGTTGGAGGCGGTGCCGACGACCTCCATGCTGGGATCCCCGGAAATGACATCCCTGAGGAGTTTGCGCACCAGAGCGGAATCATCAACGATAAGTACCCGGATTTGTTGGGGCAACAGTTTCACCTCCTCCCCGTAACGGGGAGACCCTTCTTAGTCCTTGAGGGCTTTTTCCACGGCCTCAATAACCTTTGAGGGCTGGAACGGCTTGATTATGAAGTCCTTCGCCCCCGCCTCCAGCGCTTCTACCACCAGAGGCTGCTGCCCCATCGCGCTACACATCAGGATCTTGGCATCGGGGTCTATTTTCATTATCTGCTTGACCGCCTCGATGCCGTCCATTTCCGGCATGACGATGTCCATGGTCACAAGGTCCGGCCTTATCTCTTTGAAACGCTCCACCGCTTCAACGCCGTTCTCGGCCTCGCCAACCACATCAAAGCCGTCCTTGGACAAGATGTCCCTGATCATCATGCGCATGAAGAGGGCGTCGTCGACGATCAGCACGGTCGGCGCCATCCTTTCCTCCTTTCCTCCTTCTCTCTATTCGCTCA
>CAYHAT010000102.1:0-9773 GCA_964354675.1 uncultured Actinomycetota bacterium
CGATCAATCGAAATGCAATACTCAATCGAGCTTGCCGCGTCGGCTTCGCCTCCTCCCAATACGGCTTATCGCTTCGCGTTAAGCCTAGCTACGACCGACCCAGTAGTTCACCGGGCAGAGGTTTTATAAGTGTGCTACGCCTTGACGTAATAATTAATACAGAGGGCGTTTACGCCCGTATATCAGAAATATGTCCAGGCCTGGCACGCGTACATCCGGTCAGGATTCCCGGATCAAAGCACCTCCTGCAACCCCGCGGTTTTATGCAACAATAGGGGAGAGCAAGGCAAGTCCCATCTACCGGCCAACGGCAGGATGAGAAATGAAGGATGAGAAAGACGGCGGCAAGGATGGAGAGGGGCGTGCCGCACAGCCGGCCGCGGTATCTCCCGGAAATGCCGCATACTCAGAGCGCGGCCTCAGTGAGGCAGAGGTCAAGGAACGGGTCGCCCAGGGTAAGACCAACCAGGTAAAGGAGAAGACCAGCCGCTCCCTTTCCTCCATCATCAGGGCCAACGTCTTCAATCGTTTCAATGCCATTCTGGGTGTGCTGGCGATAGTGGTGATCATCGTCGGCTCTCTCAGGGATGCGCTCTTTGCCGGGGTGCTGATCTTCAACACCCTCATCGGCATCGTGCAGGAAGTGCGCGCCAAAAAGACCCTGGACCGCCTCTCCCTCCTGAGCGCGCCCAGGGCCCGGGTCATCCGGGAGGGTGAATCCACCGAGGTCTCGCGAGAAGAAGTGGTGTTGGACGAACTCCTCGAGCTCCGGGCCGGCGACCAGATACTCGTCGATGGTTCGGTGCTGGCTTCGGAAGGCCTGGAGGTGGACGAGTCGCTGCTCACGGGGGAATCGGTGCCCGTTGTGAAGAGGCCGGGCGATAACCTGCTCTCCGGGAGCTTCGTATCCGCCGGCTCCGGAAGGTTTAGGGCGACGGCGGTGGGGGAGGATGCCTACGCTCAGAAGCTCGCCTCGGAGGCCAAGCGTTACGAGCTGGTAAGATCGGAGCTGCGCGACACCAACAACATCATCCTGCGCTACGTGACTTACGTCATGATCCCCGTCGCCATCCTCCTGACCATAAGCCAGCTGCTCGCTGACAATACCTTCGACGACGCCATCATGGCCACGGTGGCCGGGCTGGTGGGCATGGTACCCGAGGGCCTGGTCCTTCTCACCAGCCTGGTTTTCGCGGTGAGCGCCGTTGCGCTCGCGCGCCGCAAGGTCCTGGTGCAGGAACTCCCCGCCGTCGAAGGGTTGGCGAGGGTGGACGTCATCTGCCTGGATAAGACCGGGACGCTTACCGAGGGTGTGCCGGAGTTCAACCGCATCGAGGCCCTGAACGGAAGGGATGACCTGGAAGAGGTCATGGGGGCTTTCGCCGCCGCTTCCCCTTCCGAGAACGCTACCCTGGCGGCGATCGCGGCCGCCTTTCCTGCGCCGCCTGATTGGAAAGTTGAGTCCACCGTGCCATTTTCTTCCGCTCGTAAGTGGAGCGCGGTGTCCTTCGAGGAGCATGGTTCCTGGGTGCTGGGTGCACCCGAAGTGCTGCTGGTGGAGGCGACACAGAGCTCTTTGCGGGACAGGGCGGATTCCCTGGCGCGCTCCGGCCTGCGCGTCCTCCTGCTCTCCCGGGCCGGGGAGGCGGTGGTGGAAGGGAGACTCCCCGCGCCACTCGAGCCTACCGCCCTTATCGTCATCGAGGAGAAGATACGTCCCGATGCCGCGGAGACCCTCGATTATTTCCAGGACCAGGAAGTGGGTATCAGGATCATCTCGGGGGACAACCCGCGCACGGTGGGCTCGGTGGCCGAGCGCGTGGGTGTGCCGGGCGCGGAGGAACCGGTGGACGCCCGCAAACTCCCCGAGGACCTCGCGGGACTCTCCGAGGTGATGCACGAGAGCACGGTGTTCGGCCGCGTAGTGCCGGAGCAGAAACGCATGATGGTGCATGCGCTGCAGTCCGGGGGGCACGTGGTGGCCATGACCGGAGATGGGGTCAACGACACCCTGGCCCTGAAGGACGCGGACATGGGTATCGCCATGGGCTCCGGGGCTCCCTCGACGAAGTCCGTCGCCCAGCTGGTGCTCCTCGACGGCAGGTTCTCCACCCTGCCGGGAGTTGTGGCCGAAGGGAGGCGCGTGATGGCCAACATGGAGAGGGTGGCCAACCTGTTCCTCACCAAGACCGTCTATGCCGCACTGCTGGCCGTGGGTATCGCCATCATCGCCTGGCCTTACCCCTTTCTGCCCCGCCATATCTCCCTGGTGGGTTCCCTGACCATCGGGATACCGGCTTTCGTGCTCTCGTTCGCTCCCAGCAAGCAGCGCTACCGGCCGGGATTATTGCGGCGGGTCTTATACTTCGCCGTGCCGGCGGGATTCATCGCAGCCGCCGCTACCTTCACCGCCAATGCCATGGCCCGGGCTCACGGGGCGAGCCTGGAGGAGTCCCGCACGGTGGCGGTCATCGTGCTCACAATCGTGGGATTGGCGGTGCTCGCATATCTCTCGCGTCCGCTCTGGTCCTGGAGGGGTGCCCTGGTGGCGGCGATGGCCGGGTCTTTCGTCGGCGTTCTGGCCATCCCCTGGTTCCGGGAGTTCTTCCAGTTGGACCTTCCCGGGCTCATCATCATGGTGCAGTCCCTGGGCATCGCGGCCATCTTCGTCCTCTTGTTGGAGCTGACCTTGATGTATATCTCTCGATTCCTGGAAAGAAGCTTCTAGGGGTCGTGTCTTCGATCTTCGGTTTCACTTTATGATATATGGTTGATCGATCTCGAGAAGAAGAACCGAAGATCGAAGACACGGCCCCATCCTATCCATCGATGTTATACTTTCTTGCGTGAACAACCGGAACGCCTGCGACGAGAAGAGCCTGGGAAAAAAGAACCGGCGGGACACGCTGGTGGTCATCGGCGTGGTCATCGTGTTGGTAGTCCTCGCCGTTATACTGGTCATACTCATGAACCCGGGTTATTCCAGGGAACCCTACAAGCGCCAGGAGTATGTCCTCGACGATGTCGTGACCATAACTGCCTACGGGAAAAACCAGTCCCGGGTGGAGGGCGCGGTGGATGCCGCCTTCCAGGAGCTCTTCGGTATCGAGGAGATAGCCGACCGTTATGTTGCGGAGAGCGAGATATCGCGCTTGAACGCAACGGCGGTGGCTGGACCGGTGACCGTTTCCGATGACCTGTGGGAGATGATAACCACGGGCATGGATGTGTACGAAGCCAGCGGCGGTATCTTCGACATAACCGTGGGCCCGCTGGTGGACGTATGGGACGTGATCGGACGCGGCGAACGGGGGGAGGAACCGCCCACACAGGAGGAGATCGACGGGGCCAGGCAGCTCGTGGGGGCGGATATGCTGGTCCTGGATGAGGCCGCGCACAGCGTATACTTCACCCGCGAGGGAATGGCCATCGACCTGGGAGGCCTGGCCAAGGGGTACGCCATCGATAAAGCGGAGGAGGTATTGTCTTCCCGGGGAATAGAGGCGGGGATCATCGACATGATCAGCACCAGCCTGACCCTGGGGGAAAAGCCCAAGGCGGCGGGCGGGCCCAATTGGATGATAGCCATCTCGAATCCGCGCGGCGACGGATACCTGGCCACGTTTTCCTTCCCAGGCCAGACCTACGTGAGCACCTCAGGTGACAACCAGCGCTACTTCGAATACGAGGGAGTCCGGTACCACCATATCATCGACCCGCGTACCGGATACCCCGCAAGAGGCACGATAGCCGTTACCGTTATCGGGGGAGAGAATGGCGCCTGGTCGGACGCCATGTCCACCACCGCCTTTGTCATGGGATACCCGCAGGGGATGGACTGGGTGCAGGCCCTGGGGGGCGCACAGGCGGTGATGGTCGACCCCGATGGAGCGGTCCACGCCACCCCCGGCCTGGAAGCGTATACCCAGAGCATGGAGAAGAGCGTCGACCCACAAGGGAAATAGAACAGATGGGGTCAGCCGTCCAATCGACACATAGGGTCAGCCGTCCACATCCACCTTTGGGGTCGGGTCTTAAACATGCATCTTCCATCGCGGACAAACCATGCGCAAACCATTGAAAATCCTGGTTTAAATCTGACCCAGCCACGTTAAGAGGAGAGGGACCCCAGCCTGTGCTCGAGGTTAGGCCGTTCCTCCTCCAACAACTTCAATAGGGCGGCGGTGGCGGGGGAGAGGGGGCGCCGCCGCAGTAACACATAGTGGAAATCACGCCTCAGCCCGCGCACCTTCAGCCCGAGGGTGGCTACCTTCCCTTGCTGGATATAAACATCGGCCGCCCAGAGAGATACGATCGAGACTCCCTCGCCGGCCGCGACGGCCTGGATGACGGCCATGGTGCTGCCCAGCAGCAGCGAGCCCTCGGCTCCCTTTTCCAAGCCGAGGTCGGCGAGTATCCTGAGCATGTGGGAGCGGGTACCGGAACCCTCCTCCCTGTAGATGAAGGGAACCCCCTCCATGTCCTCCGGCTTCAGGCTGCGCCGGCGGGAGAGGGGGTGAGACGGCGGCGCGATGAAGACCAGGCGGTCCTCGCACAGCAGGCCGTAGCGCAGCCTGTCGTCATCCTCGCGGAAACCAACGCATCCCAGGTCGACATCTCCCGCCCGCACTCTCTCCAGTACCTTGCCGGAATCAGTGATGTCCAGGCGCGGATCGGCGAGGGGATGGCGTTCCCGGAAGCGGGCGAGGATGTAGGGCAGGATGTATTCGCCCGGGATGTTGCTGGCGGCTATGCTGATGGGACCGGCGACCTCGCTGCGCCTGCCCTCCATCTCCCTTTTGAGCTCATCCTCCGTTGCGAGGATGCTGCGCGCATACTTGAGGAAAGATCCTCCCGCTTCCGTAAGCCGGCTATGGCCTGTGGAACGGTCGATGAGGGTGTTGCCGTACTCTTTTTCCAGGGTGCGTATCTGTGAGCTGACGGCCGGCTGGGTAAGGCCCAGGTTGCGTGCCGCCGCGGAGAAACTCCCGGTGTTCGCCACCTCCACGAATATGCGCAGGCTTTTGGTGTTCATACTTTATACAGTATATAAGAAATAATGATGGGGGTCAGGGCTTGCACGCTACGTCTGCTCCGCTTGCTCCACATACTCCGCACGCAACCATCTTACCCAAAGAATAGATGGGGGTCAGGGCTTGCACGCTACGTCTGCTCCGCTTGCTCCACATACTCCGCACGCAACCATCTTACCCCCATGTAATAAATGTGGCGGAGATGCGTAAGAATCGAACTTACCCGGCGCCCGTTACGACACCGCACCGGTTTTGAAGACCGGGCCGCCCACCAGGACGGATGCACCTCCAAGTACATATTATAACGTCTAATGAAACTAAAATTGATTATCACCAGGGTATGGTAGCCTGCAGCGCGAAAGCGCCAGCGCCGTCTTCGGCGCGACGGTGCCATCGCTTTTCCGGCCCGGGGCCTCGGGGTAACGGTTTCGCTTCGCGCGCATGCCAACACATAAAAGGAAGAGACCTTCACTTGCGCGCTTGCTGTAACCGACCCCGTAGTTCCCCGGGCAGGGGTTCTAATCAGGCTACGCCCGGACGATAAACTCTAGGCCTGGCGCGTTTACACACGGATGTAAGAAATCTAGCCAGGCCTGCACGCATGCATCTGCGCAAGGACTCCCATCAGTAGGGGATGCGGTAGTCGCCCTCACGCCTGGTCACCCTCTTGCGGTCGAAATACTCCAGCAGGGGGATGGCGTACTTGCGGCTCGCCCCCAGCATCTCCCTCACGTCGGCCACCTCCAGCTTGCCGCTTTCGGAAAGACGGGAGCGGATGCGCTCCTCTGCTCCAGCGATCCTTCCCCGCGCCAGGAAAAAGTCCGGGTTGACCTGCTCGATCTCCCCTTCCTCCAGGAGTATCCCGAGGAGGTCGCGCAGCTTGTTCTTGTCCAGGCCGTGATTATCCATCATCTCTTTGAACATGGGAGGGCTGAACCCCCCTGCGCGGATGGCTTGCAGCAGTGCCCCCTTCTCCTCGCTTTCCTTGAGGGAGAGCGACCTGCCTTTGCCCGCGATACGGACCCGCCCCGCCTCCACCTCGAGCATGCTGTCGGCGACCGCGCTGCGCAGCAGGGCCTCGAACACATCCACCCCCAATCCCGCATCCATGCGCTGCCGCAGCGCTTCCTTCTCTATCCCCGGCTTCAAGGGATTAGCGTCATGCAGTTCCCCGGTGAGTGAGGTCATGCGCTCCCGCAGTGAGGCCAGGAGAGCCGGGGTTACGTACAGGGGGTCACCGTCGCCTGCGACCTCCGACAGCTTCGCCTGTGATAGCAGCTCGGCCAGGGCTTTCCTCAGTTCCACCTCTCCGATCTCCGTCCAGGAGAGAAGCTCCCGGTAGGAGAGAGGCAACCCCCTCTCCTCCACCACGAGCAAGACCAGTTCTTGAGGGACGCCCTGCTCGCGTTTCTCCAGGCCCTCCAGCACGGCGGCCTGATGGTGGCGGTGTTTCCTGGGGTGGGAATCGAGGACCTGCCCGCCTCCCATGGTGGTGACGGGAGAATAACTGCGTAGGATATAGCGGTCGCCGTACAGCGCGATGACCGGCCTCTCCAGGCGGAACTGGACATAGGCGCTCTCCCCCGGGCGCAACTCCTCCCGGCCTCCCAGGAGGATGGCCCGCGCCATGACCTCCCTGGTCCCATGGTGGAAGCGCACCCGCGCGCGGTTCTTCAGGGAACGTGGCGCGCTTGCGATGATGTGGAGGAGGGTATCCGCCATCAAGGTGGCATGGAGATACCCCGGGGTCCCGATGACGTCGCCCCGTTCGATCTCCTCGGTGGAGATGCCCGGCAGGTTCAGCGCTACCCTCTGCCCGGCGTAGGCGCGCTCCACATCATCCCCATGCACCTGGATGTTGCGCACCCGCACCTTCCTGCCGGCCGGCTGGAGCACCGCTTCATCGCCGTCGGCCACGCTGCCCCCCCACAAGGTCCCCGTGATCACCGTCCCTATCCCTTTCAGGGTGAAGACGCGGTCTACGGGCAGGCGGAACGGCCCCTCGGAGTCACGCGTGTGTACCCTATCGGCGACCCTCAGGATGGCTTCTCTGAGCTCATCCAGCCCCTGGCCGGTGCGGCTCGAGGTCACCACTGTCTCCACTCCCTCCAGGGCGGTACCAGCAACGGCCCCGGCGACGTCTTCCTTTACCAGCTCCAGCATATCCTCGTCGACCAGGTCCGCCTTGGTGATCACCACCACCCCGTCCTCGACGCCGAGGAGGTCGACGATGGCCATGTGCTCGATGGTCTGCGGCATAACTCCATCGTCTGCCGCCACCACCAGCAGCACCATGTCGAAGCCGGTGGCGCCCGCGAGCATGTTCTTCACGAAGTGCTCGTGCCCGGGGACGTCGACCACGCCCGCGGTGATCCCGCCGGGCAGCACGATGTCCGCAAAACCCAGCTCGATGGAGATGCCGCGCTCTTTCTCCTCCTTGAGGCGGTCGGTGTCTATGCCGGTGAGAGCCTTGATGAGCTCCGTCTTTCCATGGTCGATATGTCCGGCGGTGCCGATGATAAAGTTCTTCATGATGGTTCCTCGGAGATGCCCCTACCCGTGTCTGCCGCGCCTGCCGGTTCTCGCGCCCCTTGCGATGACGGGCTTGGTGTTATCGCGATGTGCGCGAAAGGCGGAGAAGCGCATCAGTCCTGCGTTTCCGGCTCCTCACGGCCCTATGGCCATGAACGCCCCCGCTATGAGGCCCACCTCGTCGTCACGCACGGTGCGCATGTCCAGGATGACGCGGTCGTCTCTTATACGGCAGATAACGGGCGGGTCCGCCTCGCGCAGCCTGGTCTCGATGAGGTTGGCGCTGTACTCAGGCGAGGTAACGGCAATCGTCCAGGTGGGGAGGTCCTCCATGGGCAGGGCGCCTCCGCCTGCACGCGAGACATCCTCTATGACCTCGGCCTCGAAGCCGCTTCCCGCGGCGATCTTCTTCGCCAGCCCCCTGGCCCTTTTTCGCAGGGTATCCGGATCGGCGGTGAGCATGGCCAGGGTGGGGATCTCCTTTACCGCCCGCTCCGGGTCCAGGTACTGGCGCAGGGTGGCCTCCATGGCCGCGACGGTCAGCTTGTCCACCCGCACCGCCCTGGCCAGGGGGTGCCTGGCCATGGCCTCGACCAGGTCCGACCTGCCGAGTACTATGCCGCCCTGCGGGCCGCCCAGGAGCTTGTCCCCGCTGAAACAGACCAGGTCGGCTCCTTCCTCGAGGGAACGCACGATAGTCGGCTCGTAAGACAGGCCGTGCTCGGAGAGGTCGATATACACGCCGCTCCCCAGATCGTCGAGGAGCACGAGCTCGTATTCGCGGGCGAGGCTCGCGAGTTCCTTTATCCCCGCCTCGGAGGTGAAGCCCATGATGCGGTAGTTGCTGGGGTGGGCGCGCATGATCATGGCCGTCTCGCTGGTGATGGCCCGGCGGTAATCCTCGAGGTAGGTCTTGTTCGTGGTCCCCACCTCGACCAGGCGCGCGCCGCTCTGGGCCATGACGTCGGGCAGCCTGAAGGACCCGCCGATCTCGATGAGCTGCCCCCGGCTTACGATGACCTCCCTGCCGGCGGCGTGGGCGGTCAGGGCCAGCAGGACCGCCGCCGCGTTGTTGTTCACCACCAGGGCGGATTCGGCGCCGGTGAGCTCGCAGAGCAGCTTCCTGAGGTGGACCTGGCGAGACCCGCGGGAGCCGTCCTCGAGCTGGAACTCCAGGTTGTTGTAATGTTCGCCCGCCGTGGCCACTGCCTCGAGGGCGGCCTTGGAGAGCAGGGAGCGGCCCAGGTTGGTATGGAGCACCACCCCGGTGGCGTTGATCACCCTCCGGAAGCTCTCCTGCATCCTCTCCTCGACCTCTTTCTCCACCAGGGTGACCAGCTCGTCGGTGTTTGTCTTGATCTTCTCCAGCGACATCTCGTCCCTGGCGGCCATGATGGCCTCACGCACGCCATCCAGCACCACCCGGGACGCCTCGGTCACCAACTCGCGCGGTATGCCCCCGCCCAGCTTGCGGCTGCGGTACGCGGCCTGGATGAGGTCGTTGACCGAGGACAGGCTCCGTAAATAGTCTTTCTTTTCCATGGCCTATAGTTTAAACGCTTCGCGGGATGGTCGCCATAGAGGACGTATGCATACCCTACCAGGGCAAATTATTAGCGTCAGTGCGTAAGCTCGTTCAGGCGTAGCCTATATAGAAAACCCTGCCCGGGCTCGACTGGGTCGGTCGGAGCGGAGCGTATAGAGCGGAGCGAGACCGCTACCCAGCGGCCCGGGCACTTAGATGGTCACGGAGTTGGTGGCTGCCAGCATGGTGGTCAGGATGTCGTACATGTTGCTCACGGTGCCCACGGCCAACTCGTCCTTCAGCCCGAAGAAGTCCAGGCAGGTGCCGCACACCAGGATCTCCACCCCCAGGCGGCTCAGGTTAAGGAGGGCCTCCACCGTGTCCTCGCCCTCCACCGCCAGCAGCGCGCCGCGGTTGAAGAGGACCATCCGCCAGGGGAGCGGGTCGCTTTCCGCCAGCGTGTTCAGGAGGGCCTTGAGCAGGATCTTACCCAGCTCATGCTCCCCACGCCCCATTACGTCTGCGGACAGCACCACCACGCTGCGCGCCCCGGCCTCTCCAGTGGCTGTCTCCTCCGGGGTCCCCGCCTCTTCCGCCGCTCTGGAGATCGCGATCCTGAAGACCTCTCCCTCTTCCTCCACCTCTACCCGGATATTCACCGGTCGGCACCGCAGGTATTTTTC
>CAYHAT010000103.1:0-9673 GCA_964354675.1 uncultured Actinomycetota bacterium
CACCTTTCCGGCCATGGCTGTGGATATAGAGACCGCGAAGCCCCGCCTCGCCAACGTCACCGGAGGGCTCTCAGGCCCGGCCATACATCCCATCGCGGTGCTCATGGTCTGGGAGGTCGCGCGAGCAGTGGAGCTTCCCATCATCGGAATGGGAGGGATCTGGTCCTGGCAGGACGCGGTGGAGATGATGATGGTGGGAGCCGATGCCGTCGCGGTGGGCACGCTGAATTTCGCGGACCCCGCGGCCCCGCTGGAGATCTTGGACGGCTTGACCGGCTTCCTGGAACGCAAGGGCATGGCCTCCGTGGCTCGCTTGGTGGGCATGGCCCAGTGGGAGGCCGGTTGAGATGAGCGGTGGACGCGACCCCATCATCGTGGCCCTGGATATCGACGAGCGGGATCTCCTCTTGCGCATGGCGAGTGGATTGCGGGGAGAGGTCGAGACGGTCAAGGTGGGACTGGAGGCTTATGTTTATATGGGCCCTGAGGTCTTGGAGGAACTCGCAGATATGGGATTCCGGGTCTTCGCGGACCTGAAACTGCATGACATACCGAATACCGTACGCGGCGCCGTGAGAGGCCTGGTGAGGCGAGGAGTTCGCATGTTGACCGTGCATGCCTGCGGGGGACGCGGGATGCTCGCAGCGGCTGTGGAGGCCGCCGAGAGTGAAGCGGAAGCGATAGGCATCGAGGCGCCCCTCGTGCTGGGGGTGACCGTGCTGACCAGCCTCGACGATACCGCCGTTGCGGAGATAGGTTGGCCGGGAAAGGCTGAGGAGACAGTGCTCTCGCTGGCCAGGCTGGGTATGGGATGTGGTCTGGATGGGGTGGTGGCCTCGGCGCGTGAGGCGGCGGCTATCAGGTCGGACCTGGGACGGAAGGCGTTGATCGTGACCCCGGGTATACGCCTGGAGGGTACGGGCGCGCAGGACCAGGCGCGGACGGCGACCCCTGCGGAAGCGCTGGCCGCCGGAGCGGATTACCTGGTGGTGGGAAGGCCGGTCATCGCCGCTCGCGATCCCGTGGCGGCGCTACGGGCGGTAAGAGAGGCTGCGGGATTATGACGGGACTCATAAAGGACTGCCAGCAGGGACGTATATTTGCGCCCGCTACTGGCTGGGATGGAGATTGGGGCGGATGCGAGCTGCCGTGGAGGGGCGGGCCGGCATGCATGGAGGAGGGAAGAAGGGAGGAACGGCGCTATGAACCAATGGGAGGCGCTGGAGATATTCGAGAGTGAAGGGGCGGTGCAGAAAGGGCACTTCCTCCTCACCTCGGGGTTGCACAGCGATACCTACGTGCAATGCGCCAGGGTACTGCAACACCCCCATCTTGCCGAGAGCCTGGCGGACGAATTGGCAAAAGCCTTCCAGCCCGAGGAAGTGGACCTGGTGGTCAGCCCTGCCCTGGGGGGGATCATAATCGGATACATGGTCGCCATGGCGCTGCGGAAGCGCATGGTGTTCGCCGAGAGGGCAAAAGACAGGCTTGCTTTGCGCCGCGGCCAGTCCGTACATAAAGGCGAGAGGGCGCTTATCGTGGAGGATGTGATCACCACGGGGGGTTCGGTAAAGGAGCTTATCGAGATGATGGAGGGCGCCGGAGCGAGTGTCATCGGCCTGGGGGCCTTGATCGAACGCGGCGAGGAGAGGGATTTCAAGATTTCCAAGAGCGTGCTTCTGAGATTGGAGACATCGGCCTGGGAAGCGACGGATTGCCCGCTATGCCGAGGGGGGGTGAAACTGGAAGCTCCTGGAAGCAGGAGACAGGCATGAGCGCGGGTGGTGCTCTCGAGCGCTATGCAAAGAAGAGGATATACGGCTTGTATGCAGGTAAAAGGAGGTTTATACTAGTTTAGACCGTTGCTGTAGGGAAAGCTTCGACTCGAGGAGGGTTATAATGGCCAAGCAAAAACTCCCGGAATTGACAGCCGAACAGCGCAAGGCGGCCCTGGAGAAAGCGGCGAGGGTAAGGAAGGAAAGAGCGGAGATCAAAAAGAAGATCAAGGCGGGCCAACTGAAGGTCAGCGACGTGTTGAAGAATTCAGGCGATGAGATATACGGTAAGATGACCGTGAAATCGGTCATCGAATCGGTGCCGGGCGTGGGCAAGCTGCGGGCGGCGAAGATCATGGAGGAGATCGGCATCAGCACCTCGCGCCGCGTAAAGGGCCTGGGCCCGAAGCAGATCATTGCCTTGAAGGACAGGTTTGCCTGATAGGCTTGCACTGGGCCGTAAGAGATACACTGCCATAGATATTCTATGATACGCCTGCAGGTGAGGTAATGCCCCAGGGACGTCTTTTTGTCGTCGCCGGACCATCCGGCGCGGGGAAAGGCACGCTGATCGAGGAGTTGCTGAAGCGTTACCGGACCGCGTGGCTGTCGGTATCCGCCACCACCAGAAAACCCAGGCCAGATGAGGAGGAAGGAATCCAGTACCATTTCCTGGACTCAGATGAGTTCAGGGAGCTGGCGAAAAAGGGAGAGTTCCTGGAGTGGGCCGAGGTGCATGGCAACCTGTACGGCACCCCCAGGGCGAGGGTGGAACGAGAGCTTGCGCGTGGGCTCGACGTCATCCTGGAGATAGACGTCCAGGGCGCGAGGCAGGTGAGAGAGAAGATGCCGGACGCGGTGGCCGTCTTCGTGCTCCCCCCCTCGCTGGAGGTCCTCGAGGAGCGTTTGCGAAGCCGCGGAACCGAGGGAGAGGATGAGCTGGAGCGGAGACTCCGCAACGCGCTCGAGGAAAGCCAGGAAAAGGACGATTACGAATACGTGGTGTTGAACGACCGGCTCCATCGCGCGGTGGAGGAGTTCTGTGCTATATATGAGAAAGAAAGCCCACTGGTAGAAAAGGACGTAAGAGTAAACGGGAGGTCACAAACGCGTGTTGATGAAGACTAGGATCGACGATCTGCTGCAATGGATAGACAATTCCAGGTTCGGCCTGACCGTAACGGCTGCCAAGCGAGCGCGCCAGATAAACAACTACTTCCGGCATCTGGGAGAGGGATTGGGACAGGAAGCGGGACCGCAGATAAGGTCGGCTTCCAACAAATCCCTGACCTTGGCCTTGGAAGAGATAGCCGCCGACAAACTGGAGTTCGAGCTCCCCGACGACGAGGCGAAGTGAACGGTCGCGCATCCCGGTATCCTGCCAGATGAATCGTATTGTTATCGGTGTGACGGGTGGGATCGCCGCTTATAAAGCGGTGGACCTGGCACGCCAGTTTACCGCCAGCGGCTTCGACGTCAAAGTGATCATGACCGAACACGCCACCCGCATGGTAGGCCCGGCCACATTCCGGGCCATCACGGGGAATGCCGTTGCAAGGTCCATGTTCGCGGAGGGTGGCGCCCCCCTGCAACATATAACGCTGGCAAGGGAGGCCGACCTGGTTGTCGTAGCGCCTGCTACGGCTAACATAGTGGCGAAGATGGCCCATGGGCTGGCCGACGACCTGCTTTCCACGACCCTCCTGGCGACTCGTGCACCCATCCTGGTGGCGCCGGCCATGAACCTGGAGATGTATCGCCACCCCGCCACGCGGGCGAACCTGGAGGAATTGCGGCGGAGAGGTGTACACGTCGTGGGCCCGGAAAGCGGCCCCCTGGCCTGTGGTGAGGAGGGCGAGGGAAGGATGTCCGAACCGTCTCGCATCGTGGAGGCCGCCCTGGAGATCCTGGGAACGACCGGGCGCCTTGTGGACATGCACGTCCTGGTCACGGCGGGAGGCACACGGGAGCCCATAGACCCGGTGCGCTATATCGGAAACCGCTCCAGCGGCAAGATGGGTCACGCCCTGGCGGTCACGGCGAAACGCATGGGAGCGCACGTAACCCTCGTGAGCGCCCCCACCGACCTGGATGAGCCGCAAGGCGTAGAAGTGGTCGCGGTAGAGACGGCCGAGGAGATGTGGAAAGAAGTGATGGCGCGGGCACCACATTGCTCCGTGGTGGTCATGGCGGCGGCGGTCGCGGATTTCACGCCCCTGGAGAAGAGCGGCGAGAAGATCAAGAAGGAAGGGCGTGAGGGATTGGCACTGGAGCTCCTCCCCACCCGGGATATCCTCGCGGCCTTGGGGAAGGATAAGAAGAAGGGGCAGGTCCTGGTCGGATTCGCGGCGGAGACGGGTGGATTGGTCGAGCGCGCCCGCAATAAGCTGCGGGAAAAAGGCACCGACCTGCTGGTGGCCAACGACGTCACCGCGCCGGGATCTGGTTTCGATGCGGAGAACAACCAGGCGGTGCTGTTGTTCGCGGACGGGCGGCTACTCGAACTGGACCTGATGCCCAAGCTGGAACTGGCGGTACGCATCTGGGATGAAGTGATCGCATTGCTGGGATGGGGTTCGTAGAAGTTCTATCTCAAGGCGCGTAACAGCGCAGTCGATAAAATAGTGGTGTGTGAGGGGTAAGGGCGGGAGCCTGATCGTCCCCGGGCGTTGGAGGAAGGAAAATTGGCGAAGATCACTAAGAAGGGGATCATCCTCAACGTGTCCACGTATCCATTGCCCACGCTCATGCCCAAGCGCATCGACCGCAAATCCAAGACGCTGACCTTCGATATAAATTTCGACCTCGTTGACGACGACGGCAAGAGCACAAGGATCTGGTTCTACCGTGGTTTTCGTTTTCCTCCCCCCCTTGACGACGGGGACCGCGTGAAAGTGGTAGGCAAGTTCGGGCACATCTCCAAGGACATCCTTTACGCCTCCAAGATAATAGACCCGAGGAGGGAGAGAGTATATACTGGTTTCCGTAACCGGAGAATCAAGCCGGGCGAAGCCGATGAGACGGAAGAGGTCTCCCGGGAATAGCGAGTCCACCGCATGCGAGTCGGAGTGGCGGAATCGGTAGACGCGCTAGGTTGAGGGCCTAGTGAGGAGCTTCCTCATGGGGGTTCAAGTCCCCCCTCCGACACCAATATCAGACCCCGGTCTTAACCGGGGTTTTCCCTTGGGGCTCTCTCTGGTTATCCCGGCAGAGTATGGATGATCGAGCGCGGAGGGCTTGGGAACTCGCGAATACCAGCCGCCAGCCCTGGCGGGACTGGGCTCCCCCTTCGTATGGTATCAAACGTCGATATATCCAGAGATGTCTCTCGCTGTCCAGCCGGCATGATCGCTACGCCGTTTCCCATCCCTCGAAGATGCGCACCGCGTCCACGGCATCCCTTCCCAGGGCGTCAAGCCCGAACCTGTCGACGAGCTCCTGGGTGGTGCAGGCACCGCCGATGGCGATCTTGATCTTCTCCCGTAAGCCCGCCTCGCGTATGGCGTCGACGATGTCGCCGATGGAGCCGATCATGGGCGTGATGAGCACGGACATGCCCACCAGCGAAGCGCCGCTATCCTTCAAAGCATCGACCACCTTGGATTCGGATACGTCCACCCCCAGATCGATGATCTTGAAGCCGGCTGCGGAAAGCATCATGCCGACCAGGTTCTTGCCGATATCGTGGATGTCCCCCTTGACGGTGAAGATGACCACCGGCCCCTTCTGCGTGGCGGCGTCGCCGGAGATGAGGGGCTCGAGGACAGCCATCCCCTCCTTCATGGCCTCGCCGGCCAGGACCAGGTCTGCGAGATAATACTCCTCCGACTGGAACAACTCGCCGATCTCCCTCATGCCCTCCCCGAGGCCCTTGAGGGCGATATCCAGGGGAGGCGTCCCGGCATCGAGGGCCTCCTCGACCGCCGCCTGGATGTTCTCGATTTCCAGATCGACCAGGGTCTTCCTGACCTTTTCAACTGCGTCCAACGGCTCCACCTCCATGTGTTCAACGGGCCCGCTTGCGGTTGGCAACATTATAACCGAAGGGCAACACTTTGGGGTCAGGCCTCAGAAATCTGCCTCTCCACCCGCCGCAGCTATGTTAATCGTCGCAATCATGAGAGGCAATTTCTGAGGCCTGACCCCAAAGTGTTGCCCCAGTTATCATCTCCCGCTACCCCCACTTCTTGCAGAAGAACGGACGCTGCGCCTGCCCGGCTGGAAAGAGCGAGCCCTTGTGATCTCGTGCGCTTATCTGCATCATGCGGGGAAAGCGGCCAGGAACTCGCGCATGTAGGAGTTCACCAGCCCCGGCTGCTCCTGCTGCACCCAATGGCTGCAGGCGGGGATATACTTGATCTCCAGGGGTCCCTCGACCTCCATGTGAAAGTCATAGGTGAGCTCCTTTCCCAGGGCCTGGTCTTCCTCGCCCCAGATGATCAGGGTGGGACAGCGCACTTTTGCCCCTTCGTTCCCCCCCTGGCGGGGCGAGCGCAGGAACTGCCGAAAGGCGGCGCGATAGTAGTTGATGCCTCCCGTCAGAGCGCCCGGCTTCGCCGCGGCTTCCTTGAACATGGTTATGTCGTGATCGCTGAATGCTGTTTTGTCTATGGCCCAACCCCGGAAGGCCCTCTCGATGAGCTCGTAATCGCGGGCACGCATGACAGCCTCCGGCAGCAACGGGAGTTGGAAGAGGAACATGTAGTAAGAACGTCGCAGCTGGGCCCGGTTATTAACGAGGTGGCGCATGAGCACTGCGGGAGGAGGGCAGTTGAGGATGACCAGGCGGTCCACCATGTGCGGGTAATAGGCGGCGAAGGGCCACGCCACTCCGCCTCCCCAATCGTGGGCCACAACCACGGCGCTGGACTCGCCCAACTGGTTTATGAGGCCCTGGACGTCCCCCATGAGCGCACCCATGCGATAGTTCCCTACGCCCACCGGCTTCTCGGTCTGATTGTATCCCCGCATGTCCGGCGCCACCACGCGGAAACGCTCTGCCATGGCCGGGATCTGGTGCCTCCAGGAATACCAGCACTCGGGAAAGCCGTGGAGCATCACCATGAGCGGGCCCTCCCCGGCGGTCACGTAATGCATGCGGATGTTGTTCACGTGGGCGTATTCGTGTCTCCAGGGCGCTGTGTCGGCCATTGAAGTAACCCCCTTCATTATCATACAGAGGCGTGAAGGCGCCGCGGGCTTGCGCCATAGATCGACCTAACCATCTTACACTTTATCTCCGCGGGCTACAGCCATGATCTTCGCCAAGGACCGCATGCGAGTGCCGTCGACCCTCAAGGGAACGATGCATCCCCAGCCAGATATACCATGCGTCGGTCGATGGTGCGTGCGGCGCTTCCCACTTTGCATGTGCGCCTTGGGATAAGGACCTTTCGCATGGCGCTCGTAAGGTTATGAAAGATACGGTGAAACACGCCACGGTGTGATAGCCTGTGGAGGCGGGCCTTACATGCGCCAAAGCTCGGTGCAGATGTGGCTGGAGGAGAACATATGAGCGAACTTGAACTGCCGCGGATAACATTGAAAACCGAGGTGGAGCCCCCGCAAGGCATGAACATATACCAGGCCATACCGGAGATGGTGGAGTTCCGGCGCCTGGAAACGGCACCTCCTAAGGCGCGCACCCTGGGATTGGGGCGCATGGTTATCACCCTGGACGGAGAAAACGGCGAGCTGGTCGCGCTGCAATCCTACGTGAAGACGGGAAGATGGAAGACGGGGGAAGCCGAGACGCCGCCCATGCCTGATGCTGAAGGCGCTTTGATCATCGCGGACCCCGGCGGCACGGAGGACTTCGCGTACCTTCCCGCGCAGCCGCGTTTTATCTGGCACGACGAAAGCAGCTCCCTGCGCATCTCACTGGGCGAGGGAACGGCGCTCGTATTCAAGGTCGCCGACTGCCTCCTGGTGGGCGTAGACCGCGAGGGCGGTCTCACCGATATCTGGATGCTGGGACTCGATCTGAGCCTCGAGTAAACCCGGCCGGCAGGATGCGGAGTCCCTCTGAAAAGTGCGATGCGGCATATGGGGAGGAACGCATGCACTGGAGACAGAAGCCCTATAAATAGATAACCGGCTGCCTGCGCCGCCTCGGCGAGGTAACATGCGGCAGGGGGGTGGTCTTGATGAAGATATGCCAGCAGTGCGGAGTGCCTTATGCGGTGATCAAAGAGCTCGTATGGCACGAAAACGGCGTGATCACCCAGAGCAGGGACCCGGACCACCGCATGGTCTTCTACGAGTCAGATAACCTCGACAACCTGTTCTTAGGGATCGAGGATATAATCGGCGTGCCCGTAGAGCACACAGTGATCGAGAGCAAACGCCGGGAGGTCAAGGAGTACGTGGAGAAGCTGCTTCCCGCAGCGTTCAGGAAAATGGCGCGTTACGGCGGCCTGGGGATGATGATACGCAAGTTGAGCAGAGTAGGCAGGGCTTACGGTTACGGTAACGTCCGCCTGGCCGACAAGAAGGTCCGCTTCAACGATGGCGACTATGTGACCATGGTCATCGACAACCCCCATTCCATCCTCTTCTATTGCGGCGAGAACCTCGGGGCCTGGGAGGCTATCGACGGGCGCGAGAGCCGTGTCAGGTACGAGGAGATTACCACCGGCACCTTCGAGGTCACCAACTATATCGGGAAGCATCCCATCGAGCTCCGCGAGCGGCTGCAGAGCCCCCATTATTCCTACAAGCCCGGCGGCATACATTTCGAGCGCTGCCCCCTCTGCCACGTTCCCCTGGACGTAGCAGCCTGCAAATGGAACCTGGAGCTGGGAACCATAACCGACCCCTCCACCACAAGGAGGATGGCCGTGTTCGGCCCGGCGGGTTTCGAGGCCGTGTTGGATGACCTGGAGGCCGAGTTGGGGGAGACCATACCGGAGACGGTGATCGAAGCCCAACGGCGCTACATAAGGAAGTTGCTGGCCCGGGAGGACCTTGGCAGGGGCGAGGAGACCTTCCGGAGGATGTTCGCGCTGCGCGGCCTGGGAAACCTGGTAAGCCTCGAGCTGCGCGAGGGCAGGATGTCGGCGACCATCGAGAATTCCTGCCTGGCGCTGCTCATGGTGGGTTTGCTGCAGGGCGCCTTCGAGCTTCTCTTCGGGCACGAGAAAACCGGTTGCGAGTGGGAGGAACGCCAGGACGGCGACCTGCTCATAACGGTCTACAGGCGATAGGCTGCAGGTTTGCGAAGCCCGCCGCCTACCGCCTGAGATCGGCGGTCTCAGCCTATGCGATAAACTGTGCCTTCAGCTCCTTTTTCAGTATCTTGCCCGTGGCGGTGCGGGGCAGCGCTTCGACGAAGGCCACCTTCTTGGGGATCTTGTATTTCGCCAGCCTGCCCTTGCAGAACTCGATGACCTCTTCCTCGCTCATCTCCACGCCGGGCGTGGGGACCACCACGGCCAGCCCCACCTCGCCCCATTTATCGTCGGGTATGCCTATGACGCCCGCGTCGGCGATCTTCTCGAAGGCCATGAGCACGTCCTCCACCTCGGCGGGATAGACGTTCTCGCCGCCGCTGATGTACATGTCCTTGCGCCGGTCCACCAGGTAGAGGTAGCCCTCATCGTCGATGTATCCCATGTCCCCGGTGTGCAGCCACCCGTCGGTGATGGACTCCGCCGTGGCTTCGGAGAGCTGCCAGTATTCGCGGATGACGTTGGGGCCCTTGACCCATACCTCTCCCATCTCCCCACGGGGCAGGTCGTTTCCACCCATATCCAATATCCTGATGTCGGTGTGGAAGACCGGCTTGCCGCAGGAACCCAGCTTGCGCAGGGCGTCCTCGGTGCGCAGCGCGGTGATGGCGGTGGCGGTCTCAGTCATGCCGTAACCCTGGTTGAAGTTGATGCCGTGCTTGAGCCAGG
>CAYHAT010000104.1:0-9642 GCA_964354675.1 uncultured Actinomycetota bacterium
CCTGGCCCAGCACTGGGATATCCTCACCCCCTACAAGGAGGACGGCAAGGTGGAGACCCTGGTGAGGCTCGTCGAGGAGAACAACCTCACCGCCTTGCCTGCTTTGAGCGCGGTGGTCAGGGACACCGTGAGCCTGAACATGCTCAACGCGGGGGTGAAGATAAACGTCATCCCCGACGAGGCGGAGGCCTTCCTGGACTGCCGCCTCCTGCCGGAGACTGACGGGGAGGAATTCCTGGCATTCATCAAGGAGGCGCTCGAGGATCCGGAGGTGGAGGTCGACGTGTTCATGGACATGGAGAAGGCCCCGGCTTCCCCCATCGACTGCGATCTCTTCCAGGCCATCGAGAGGGTGGTGCTCGAAGACTACCCCGGGGCCATCACCAGCCCCTTCATGCTCTCGGGGCTCTCCGACTCCCGCTTTTTCCGCGCCCGCGGCGTGCCCTGCTACGGTATCATCCCCGCCCGCCTGGGCATCGTGGACCTGGCCCGCATCCACGGCGTGGACGAAAGGATCCCCGAACGCGACGTAAAGGACGGCACGAAGCTCTTATACGACCTTATTGTGGAAATATGTACCTGATAGGGAAGCTCGAGTTGCCCGGCCGCGGGTATGCTGCATAACGGGAATAGCTGAAAACGGGCAAAAAAAGGAGCGGACCCGCCGGGCCTTGGGGGATTGGGGGTTTGAATACCCGGCGGATCGATCGCTCTTCGTAAGTCTCTCTCGCCGATGCGCTCCTCTACCGCCGCGCCTAGTTGGAGACCATGCCCGCGATGAACATCACCACGCCGTTCATGAAGGCGAAGAAGAGAACCGGGTTGGGGGTCCCTCCATGCCAGCCGAAGACCAACGCCATGATGGTCAGGATCACCAGGCAGGACCCACCCGTAAAATACGCCCACGTTGGCGACCTGAAGGCCGGTACCTTGCGCAAGGCGAAACGGGCGGTCAGCAGGTAGGTCGAGAACGCGGCGATCGCCGCGGAGGCCACCAGCATGAGTATCCCGTAGGCGGTCTGGTATCCGGTCCAACCGTTGAAGAAATGCGTGAAGCAGAGTATCCCCGCCGTCACGCTGGAGATGAGGGCGATGAAATCCCCCACTGGCCCCGCCGAGGCGTAACGCATGACCTCTTGCGGGAAATCACCGTCAGCCATCTCCTGTTCTCTTACCATCAGTCTCTCTAACATCGTTGCAACCTCCTCGTCTAGTTGTCGTTCGTGTCCGTCAATCTACGTCCGTCGTAAACCTTCTGATCTAAAGCGCGCGCGAATCGCCTTAATCCTTTGCTTTCCTTGCTTTCTCCGACGACTCATACCTGGACTGGAATTCGCCTATAAAATCCCCCACGTCCTTCATGCTCTCGGACCAGGAGGCCAACTCCTTCCACCCCTTCTCGGTAAGGCGGAATACCTTCTTTACCGGTCCCCTTCCCTTCGTCTTTACCAAGCTGGCCTTGGCCATCTTCTTCACCTCGAGATAGGCCAGCGCCCTGTATATGATGGGGAGTGGGAGACGTTTCTCGGCCGCCCCCATCTCGACCAGCTTCTCCAGCAGGGCATACCCGTGCGATGGCTCCTCGGAAAGCAGCAGCATGATGCTGGGCAGCAGAAACCGCCGGGGCATGGAGCGCTTCTCGGAGGCAGCGGGAAAGGGTTTCCCGGGTCCCGGTTTGCTACCTCTTGCCTTGCCCATCTCTCCCTCCTTTCCTCTTATTAACAACCGTTTAATATGCAATATAGCGTAATATTAACATTATGTCAATATTCAATTTGAAACAATATTAACTGTGAAAGAATAGGGGCTAGTATGTGCGGCAGGCCCTTGCAAGTAAAGGGACGTCCGCCAGTCTGAGGTAAACCGTCTATCTCATTTATATAGGGGGCTGCCGCGATGCTGGACCTTACTCCAGGGCGACCATCTCGTGCAGGGTGGTGCCGGTCTCCTCGAAGGTGCGGCCTTCGTGCTGCACGCGCAGGGTGAAGTCGGATTCGAAGCGGAACCAGCCCGGCCGCATGAAGCGGTTCACCAGCCACCTCACCGCCGCATTCATGATGATTGGGTTCAGCTCCTTGAGGAGGTCGTTGCAGTCGATGATCCTTTGCACGTCGAGGCTAAGATAAACCTGGTCCGGGATCTCCATCTCCAGCCTGGCCGGATAGGTGCGGTTGGCCGTCGCGTTGAAGGTGACATCGCTTTCGGTGAGCTTCATCTCACCCGAGCTCAGGATAGCCTTGTCCTTGTAGGCCAGCATGAGGGGAGTGGAGGCCACGTTGCCGAAGCGTTTCTTGGTGCGCACGTAAGCGTAGAGGAGGGTGAAGTCGTCGGTGTACAACCGCCCCCAGTACCACCAGGAGATGATACGCCGCGCGTCGGTGGTGATCACGTTGTGGTCGTGGTACCCGATACCCTTGGCCTGCAGGGTCTTGCCTTCGAACTTGACCGTACCCTCCACCCTCGCCCGGGGTATGGGCACCACCCAGCTGAAAAAGCCGCGGTCGCCGTACCTGGTTTGGCCTTTGCCAGGTTTCCAGCCCGGGACCTCGCTTACGAAGGTGAGGTCCAGCTCCATGCCGTCCTCGGAGATATATAGATGATGCGTGGGAAGGTCTCCCTCCTCGGGCCACTCCGCGTAGCAGTGGTTCTTTCCCACCCACACGTCGCACTTCTCCTCCGAGGCGCGCAGCTCGGACGCGGGGAACTTCTTCACCACCGACAGCTTCTCTCCCGATGGCTTGTAGACGTGTATCTCTATCCCCGGCTTGCGCGTCATGAGCTCCGAGGCCTGCAGGAAGCCCACCACCACGTGCCCGTCCTCGAGGCGGGCGTCGAAGTACCACCATTCGCCGTAGAACTTGCTCTTGCTGGCCTGGCGGTTGACGGCGTTCTCACGTTGAGTGATAGGGACGATGGTGCCGTCCTTATCCCCCGGGCCTGACCACTCGTCGATTACCGGTTCTATCCTCATGTGACCTCCCCGCTTGCCGTTCCAATACTGTCCGCATTATAGCATTATGTTCTTCTCCAAGAAGTATGGGCTGCCACGTAACACCTGTTAAGGGTCGGGCCTTAAAACTCTGCATTGTCCGCAGTGCAAGTTTTGAGGCCTGACCCCAAATAGTTGCCCTGTAACGCAATTCTGGAGAAGAACATGGATTATAATTGATGGAAACCGGCCTGGTCTGCCATCCATGTTACTGCCGGGCTTGTTTTGTCGAGCTCGAAGGGTTGGAGAGAGGAGGGTCCTGCCATATGGAGATGACCCCGCGGGAGCGGTTCCTGGCTACGGCGGCCTTCGAACCCCTGGACCGGCCTTTCCGCATGGAGACCATCGGTTTCTGGCACGAAACCCTGGCGCGCTGGCACGGAGAGGGCCTGCCGCCCGGCATAGCCGATGAGATGGGGGCTTTGCTCCACTTCGGGATAGACCTGCAGCTGCCGGTGCTGCTGGGCGCGCACGAGCATCCCGGCTTCGACCCCCTCTTCGACGAGACGGTCATCGAGCAGGACGAGCGCTACACCGTGAAGATAGACAAGTCCGGCGCCAGGGTGAGGGTGCTCACGGACGGCGCCAGCACCATCCCCGCTTTCCTGGAAGCGCCGGTGAAGGACGAGGCGGGCTGGGAGGAGATCAAGTGGCGGCTGGACCCCGCCACCCCCGGGCGCCTGGAGTTCTGGAACACCCTGGTTGAGACGGCCAGGTCTTTTCCCTACCCCCTGTGCATCTATATCGCCGGCCTCTTCGGCACCCACCGCCACCTGCTCGGCTTCACCCCTCTCATGCTCGCCTACCGCCGGCAGCCGGAGCTGCTGCATGCCATCTCCCGCCACTGGGTTTATTTCTGGAAAGGCGTGCTGGGCCGCATCGCGGAGGCCCATACACCGGACATGGTCATGCTGTGGGAGGACATGTGCTACCTCAACGGGCCTATGATCGGCCCGGACGCATTCGACACCTTCATGCTCCCTTATTACAAGGAGCTGATCGGATTTATCAAGGGTGACCTCGAGGTCCCTGTTGTCGGCGTGGACAGCGACGGAAGGGTGACCAAGCTCACCCCCGCGTTCGTGGAAGCGGGGGTGAACTTCATCTGGCCGTTCGAGGTGCAGGCGGGCATGGACGTGCTGGAGGTGCGCGGGCTATGGCCGCGCCAGTTCGTCATCTTTGGAGGTATGGACAAGCGCGCGCTGTACGGGGACCGCGCAAGCATCGCGGCCGAGGTGAAGCGGGTGGTGCCGCCCATGCTCGAGGCGGGAGGCTATATACCCGCCATCGACCACTTCGTCCCGCCCGAGGTCTCCCTGGACAACTGGCTCTATTTCCTTGAGCTGGTGAGGGATCTGGGGGAGCGCGCCGGCAACAGGGCCTGACCGTGGGCGCGAGGAACGGGGGGGCCACAAGGCCTGCGGATCAACGAGGATGGACATGGAAGCGATAGCAGTCAGGGCATGGAGTTCCACCAAAGCCGCCCTTCAGGTCATGCTCGACCCCGGCGGGGTCCTTCGGGATATGCTCGATAACGTTCCCTCCGTATTCTCGCTCTGTATACCCGGCCTGGCTTTCACCCTCTTGTTCCTGCAGGCCGGCCTCGATCTCTATCGTGCCGGGGCGAAGAGCTCCGAGGGCGTGTTCGGATTGACCTTGCTGGGTGCTCTGTACGGTGTGGCCGGCATAGCCCTGGTAGCGGCCGCAGCCTGGGCTTTTGCCCGGGCGATGGGAGGCAGTCGTTCCTTCGACTGGACCCTGAGGGCATGCGGCATAAGTTACACCCCCAGCCTCATCTATGCCGCATGCGGCCTCTTCTTCAATGCCGCCTTCGGCTGGAACACCGCGGCCGCCTTCGGGGTGACCGGGCTGCTATGGTCCATCGCCCCCCTCACATCGGTGGGCAGGGAGATGCTGGGGGACAGGCTGGGACTCAGTATCGCGCTGGCGACCGTCTGCGGAGGGCTGCTGCTCTTCGGTTGGGCTCTTATCGTTGCCTGAGGTGATGGGGATGGAATCCACCATGACGACGACCGGGGAGACGGGATATGCCAGGTACCTGTACCCGGCGGTGTTCCTGTTCTCCTTTGGCGTTATGTCCCTGCTGAGCGGACGGGCGATCGATCCCGCGGCGGGATTCGTCGTTGTCTTCACCTTGATGGGCCTGATGATCGCCGCGTTTTTTTTATGCGGCCTGGCGGGCCTGGCCTACGCCACCAATCCCCGCCTGCGCCGGATCTGCGACTACCGCGCCGTCCTGGAGCTCTATGCCCGGGGGTTCGTGATGCTGCTTCCCTTTACCATCCTTGCCCTCACCGGAGAGATCTTCCTGGATTGGAGTATAGCCCTGGTATTCATCCAGGCGGGGATCATGACCTCCGGGACCTTCACCGCTTTGGAGATCGTGAAGCTCAGCGACAGCAAGGCGTCCTACATCATCGTCCCCATCCTGGGCGCCTTCTCTTTTTCCATCGCATGGATGCTATTCTGCGCCGCGGCCCAGGCGGTGGCGACATGACCGCGAGGAGCAGGCCTGGTGCAGTAAGGGTGGCCTGGTTTTTTCTGCTGTTCGTCCTCTTCGCTATTTCTCTGGCGATCTTTCTTTTGTCCAGCGGATCCTGCCTTGCCGAGCCGGCTTGCGGTGATCCCGGCGCCGTCCCCGCCAGCGAGTACGGCTACATGCCTCCCTGCGAACCCGTGCAACCACCGGGACCGGTAAAAGACATGGGGTCTATACCGGGGCCCTGTACCTGGGGGCAGGCGGCCGTGGGCATCCTGCTTCCCGGCCTCATCGGGCTGGCCATAGCCCTGCTGTTGAACCTGTCCGGCAGCAGGGCCGGGGCGGTTCCGCCCCTCCAGGCGGCGCCGGCGGGAACGCCGTGGGCTGCCGGGCCGGGACCGGGAAGCCCGCCTCCTCCGGTGCATCCCCTTCGCGATGCGGCCGCGCCGCCTAAAGAGGACGTCCCCCCAGGACACGTGGAGGAAGGAGCGAAAGCAAAGCGGGAATGGGACCGGGCCAAGGCGAAAAAGGCTTTCGAGTTCATGCAGGAGGCGGTGCAGGCCTTCTCCGAAAGCGTGGAGACTAGCGAGCCGGCAGGCGGGGTTCCCGCTGGGGGACTTGGCGGCGCGGGCGGACACACCGGCCCCATGGCGAAGAGTGCCATGGAGATAGCGGGAATCGGGAGCGGGGTCCGTGCCCTGCTGGACAGGATCGCATCCAATATAAAATCAGGTGAGGACCTGCAGCAAACGCGGGGCAGGGAGGAGATCCCGGGCTACATGGAAAACCTCCAGTCACTGGAGGCCCCCGAGGGTCATATCGACCGCACGCTCTCCGAGACAAAGCAGGCGCTCTCGCAGACGGAGCGCAGTATCATGAGGTTGGATGCGAGATTCGGGCCGGGACAGCCGGAAGGGATGGCGGCAACCGGCCCCGAGGATATCACTCCGGGCCGGGAGGTCGTGGGATTCACCGGCGAGATCTCCGGCGAGGCGGATGCGGCCGCCAAGGAATACCTGGAGTACCTTGCCATGAGGAGGGATCTAAAGATAAAGGAAGCGGCTTTCGAGTACAGGAAGAACCGGGGCAAACCCGCCGTGAAGGAGGGTAAGGACGCATGAGCGAGGACACCAACGCGAAATCGCCAGGGGAAGGACCGCAAGGCGGGGGTCCTGCCTGGGATTCCCTGGCCATCAAGGAATCGATAGTCGGGATACGCCAGAGGTTTAATTACCTCACCGAGCTGTGGCTGGCCGGGGAGTTGGAGGGAAGCCGGTACCTGGAAGAGCTTTCCAGTATGGTCTATTTCGACCCCGCGGGGGATTGCTGGTTTATCTCCCCCTTGAACGGAAACTGGTACAGGGTGACGGATGAGGGCCAGACCCCCGGCGAGCCTCCCATGTTCCTCTACCGGCCGGTGGAGGATATCGTGGACTCCGCGGGGGGCGGTAAGGTCAGCTCTTCGGAGGCACGCTTCTGCACCCACTGCGGTACCCCCCTGTTGGAGGGCGCCATGTTTTGCTCTAAGTGCGGCCATGTGCTAAAGGTCTGAATATCGCCGCATGCAGCGATCCCTGCTCAAATCCGGCTTCAGCGCCTCTACCTTCGCGCTCAAGACCGCGTTCATGAGCCTGTCCGTCTCCTCCGCCGCTCAGTCGCCTTTCTCCACCTTTATCTTTTTCGGCGCGCTGTACCAGAGGGGGCTTCCCGTTGCCCACTCCTCCACCCCGACCTTCTTGATCTTGAGCATGTTCTTCACGTGGGCATCACCGTGCACGGGCACCAGGAAATCCATTTTGGAGCAGGTGGCGAAATCCGCACACTCCCAGCAGCCCTCGTAATCCTTCTTAATAGCGCACTGGGCGATACCGCAGAACTGCGAACGGCTGCTGACCTTGCATCCCTTGCACCTCAGCTTCACCAGGGAGCCGAGGAATTCGTAGGTCTGCTTGTATGCCTCCGCATCGAGGAATGGTATCACCTCGGCCACCTTGTCGAACCTCGCAGTGCGCAATTCCTTGCGCAGGTCGCGCGCCAGGTCGGGTATGCCCCCGGTGTGAAACGCGCAGTCCTCGCAGTAGAGACCGCAGTACGCCGTCATCCTGGTGGGATCGACGCTCATATCCGACTCCTTTCATCTTGAACGGTCATCTCTTAAAGCGGCAGATCAGGTCCATTCCCGCAGCAGGCGCTCGAAATAATCGTGCCTGGCTTTATCCGCCTTGCTCCAGAGCGGCCTCACTTTGTCGACCCAGGCCCCGAAAGCGACGGGATGCTCCGGGTAACCCTCGTAGAGCTTTTTAATGGAACCGGCTACCATCCCCATTCTTACGATGTTGACCACCGAATCCAGGCGTAGCTTGCCCGAGGCGATACCCTTGAGCAATGCGGGGAGAGATCTCAAAGATGAGGCGGGATCCGACTTTAACTCGTACTCGAGGTTGAGCGCCTGGGTCCCCTCCTCGGTGATGATCCCCGGCACGGTGAAGAGGTAATCGATCTCCTCCTGCGAGAGCGACACCACGGCGGGCATGACTGCCGTGAGGAATGCGAACTTGGCTCCCTGGTCCTGGAAGTAGCGCGTGTTATAGGGCCAGAGGGCCTCCCGGCTGAGATCGTCGCGCGCCAGTGCATCCGCGGCAACCTCGGCGGCGATGCGGCAAGCGGTGAAGGCGGAAGTCACGCCCTCTCCGTTGAAGGGTTTGTTCATGAACGCCGCGTCTCCCACCACCAGCAGGCCGTTGTCCACCAGGGAGTAAGGCGACCTCCGGTAGGGTACCCTGCCGCTGGTGGAGCTCACCGCCCTGCCCTTGAACGGCAGGGTCGCGGCGAAAGCGTGCTGCCTTTGCCTGGCTCCCTCGGGGCTGGCCGGCATCCCCACTCCCACGATCATCTCGTCCCCGTGACTGGGTGCATACCATCCCTGGAAGTGGAGGTAGGAGTTGATGCCCGGTCTCACGTCCCCCTGGAGATCGCCCCAGGACTCCATATAGACGATGAGGGTATCCAGGTCGGCGATGGGGTCGCTCTCGAACCAGGGGCTCGCGGGGACGCTCGTCCTCACCGCTCCGCCTATACCGGACGCGTCTACCACGAGGCGGCAGCGGACCTCGAACTCGCCGCCGGCACCGCTTGCCCTCACCCCGACGGGGCAGCCCCTTTCCATCACCAGCGCCTTAAACTCCGTCTGCTCCAGGATCTCCGCCCCCGCCTCTGCGGCATAAGCATGCAGTCTGCGCATGAAGAGAGGCTTGTCCATGTCCAGGGTGATCAATCGGGCCGTTATCCCCTCCCTCATGTCCGGCGGCCACATGGTAATGGTCTCCAGGCGATGGAGGAGCTCATCTCCCGCCGGCAGGGGTATGCCGGACCTCTCGAATGCCTCCTCCTCCATGTGGAAGGGGCCGATAGAAGTGCCCAAACGGTCGAGGCGGTCCTTTTCAAGCAACAGGCAGCTGAAGCCTGACTCGGCCAACTTCCACGCCAGATACGTACCCGAGGTCCCCGCGCCAACGATGACCGCGTCGACTTTCCGTTGCAAGCGGCTCTACCTCCCTCATCCTTTAGTCTGCTACCGTATATGATAACCCCAAGGGCGATTTGACGTCCTCTTTGCCTTCGATGGTCGGTGCGAAGGACATATAATATAGGTTCTTCTCCCAGAAGTGTGGGTAGGAGTGGGCAACTATTATCTCCCACTACCCACACTCTGGGAAAAGAACCATAATATAAGACATGTCTAAGCGACCCAGATCGTACCTGCGGCTTCTAGCCGTGACCGGCTCCGGCCTGAAGAAGGCCTTCCAGGCTACCAGGCTCCCCTACGTGGGCGGGCTGGTCGAACGCTTGCTGCTCCCCCTCTTCACGGGAAAGAATTTCAACGTCACTTACGTGCCCGTCCAGGAGCAGATAGACATGGGAGAGAACGTCGTCCTCCCCAGGCAGGCGGTGGAGGAGCTCATCCGCCGTTCCTCCCACCGCGTGATAATCGACAGGTGTACCTGCCGGGACTACAACAAGTGCACCAACCACCCCGTGACTATGGGCTGCACATTGCTGGGTGGAGGCACGCGGGAGATAGATCCCCGCGTCGGACGTCATGTCAGCGTCGAGGAGTCGCTGGAGCACCTGGACCGGACTATCGAGGAAGGCC
>CAYHAT010000105.1:0-9638 GCA_964354675.1 uncultured Actinomycetota bacterium
TGGGCTATAAACCGTTCCGCACTCACCGCTCTCATCCCGGCGGAAGGGTCCACCCCCGCTATCTTTATATCCGGGAACTTCTCCAGCAGCAACGCGATCAGGTTTCCGGTACCACAGCCCAGGTCGAGAACGCGCTGACCCCCAGCGTCCGATACCTCCATGGCCATTGTCTCAAGGATACGGGCATACATGGGATCCTCGAAAAAGGCCTCGTCGAACCCCCCTGCTAAACTGTCCCAATCCGCCACGCTGCACCCTCCGTTTATTCCAGTTCCTTCTCAAGCATGACACTCTCGTGATCGAAGCCGTGCTCCCTGTAGAACCTGAGCGCTCCCTCGTTGGAGGTCGTCGTGTCTACGCAGACCTCACCACAACCCCGCTCCACTGCCCGCGAGAAGGCTTCATCGACGAGGCGTTTTCCTACCCCCTGCCCGCGGTGGGCCGCATTTACGACGAGTTCGTCGATGACGACATAGGGCTTGTGGTCGTAGAGGGATGCACCGATGGTCAGGCTCATCAGGCCGATGATGCTGCCGCCGGTCTCAGCCACGTATACGTAACGGTCGTCGTGCTCGAGAAAACGCTCGTAGATGGCAAGCAAGCCCTCCTTATCGACGAGCTTGTGGTCTTCGAAGTGCTCCCGCAGCTCTAGCACCAGCGCGAAAACGCCCTCGAAGTCCTCCGTTTGCGCCTCCCTTATCAGCGCCTCCACATTTCCACCTCCAGATCGTCGCACAAGGGGTTGAGAAGATGTTATCAGATAATAAACCCTAAGGGTGATGACCCGTAAGCCATGGGAGGATCACCTCTGGCCTGGCGATGGCCGCGACGTTCTTGGGACACAAAGGCTTCGAGCCAGGCTGACCGAGAATAGGAGATTGCGTGGATTCAAGCCGGGGGTCAGCCTGGAGTGGGCCGAACGCGACCCCCTCGCCATTAACCGAGAAATGGATCCCAGCTATCAGCCGCCTGCCGCTATTTGATATCATAGCCATAATCGAAATGCCGGAGGTGGCGATGTACTTTCAAGATATGATCATGGCCCTGCAAGCCTATTGGACGGGGCGCGGATGTATACTCGTCCAGCCCCACGACGTGGAGGTGGGGGCGGGCACCTTCAATCCCGCCACCTTCCTGCGCGCCCTGGGACCGGAGCCGTGGAAGGTCGCTTACGTGGAACCCTCCCGGCGGCCCACCGACGGCCGTTACGCCGAGAACCCCAACCGCCTGCACCAGCACACCCAGTTCCAGGTGATCCTCAAGCCGTCACCCGACGACATCCAGGATATCTACCTGGAGTCCCTGCGGGTGATGGGCGTCGACCCGCACCGCCACGACGTGCGTTTCGTGGAGGACGACTGGGAGTCACCCACCCTCGGGGCATGGGGCCTGGGTTGGGAGGTCTGGCTGGACGGCATGGAGATAACCCAGTTCACCTACTTCCAGCAGGTAGGGTCCCTGGACTGCCGCCCGGTTTCCGTCGAACTCACCTACGGCATGGAGAGGCTGGCCATGTACGTCCAGGAGGTGGACAACGTCTTCGACGTGCGCTGGAACGCGGCGCTCACCTACGGCGACGTGCAACGCCGGTCCGAGGTGGAATGGAGCACCTACAGTTTCGACGAGGCGGACACGGATATGACCTTCGATCTCTTCGACCGCAACGAGGCGGAGGCCAAGCGCCTTCTCGAGAAGGGCCTGGTGCTCCCCGCCTACGACTGCGTGCTCAAGTGTTCGCATCTCTTCAACATCCTGGACGCCCGTGGGGTCATCAGCGTCACCGAGCGCACCGGCTATATCGCCCGGGTCAGGGACATCGCCCGGGGGGCGGCCTCGGCCTACCTGGCGCAGCGCGAGGAGATGGGTTTCCCCATGCGCGAGGGGGGGTCGTGATGGCCAGAGACCTGCTCTTCGAGATCGGCACCGAGGAGCTCCCCTGGGGCGCGGTGCAGGACGGGCGCAAACAGCTCGCAGACAACGCGGTCTCCATGCTCGCGCGGGAGAGGCTGCGTCATGGGGATGTCGTCATCTATTCCAGCCCGCGGCGGCTCACCCTGCTGGTCAAGGGATTAAACGAAAGGCAGGAAGACACCGCTTCGGAGGTGCGCGGCCCTTCACGCGAGGCGGCATACGATGCCGAGGGGAATCCTACCAAAGCGGCCGAGGGCTTTGCGCGCTCCCGCGGCCTGCGTGCCTGTGACCTCGAGATCCGTCCTACCGAGAAGGGCGACTTCGTCTTTGCAGCGGTAAGGGAGGATGGCAAACCGGCCACCGAGGTGTTACCCGGGGTCCTGGACGCCCTCATACGTTCCCTATCCTTCCGCAAGTCCATGCGCTGGGGTGACGGCGAGTTCCGCTTCGCGCGTCCCGTGCGTTGGATAGTAGCCCTCTTCGGCGGCGAGGTGGTTCCCCTCTCCTTCGAGGGCCTGAAGGCTGGGCGCATAAGCAGGGGGCACCGTTTCCTCTCTTCTGGGGAGGTGGATATAGGCGATAGCGGCGCGTATCTCGAGGCATTGCGTGGTTTTTACGTGTTGGCGGACGAGGAGGAACGCCGCCGGGATATCATCGCGGGCATCGAGGAGGCCATCTCCGGCAAGGAGCTGCATGCGGCCCCCGCCGCGGACACCCTGGACGAGGTCCTCGACCTCGTGGAATACCCTCACGTGATCGTGGGGGGTTTTGATGAGCGTTTCCTGGAACTGCCGCGCGAGGTCCTGGAGACGGCCATGCAGGAGCACCAACGCTATTTCCCGGTGGAAGATGCGGAGGGGAGATTGGTGGCCGCCTTCCTGGTAGTGCACAACGGCGACCCCGCACAGGAGGAGGTCATCCGCCGGGGCAACGAGCGCGTGCTGCGGGCCCGGCTGGAGGACGCCTCCTTCTTCTACCACGAAGACCTGCGCGCTTCCCTCGAGGACCGCCTGGAGGAACTCAAGGCCGTGGTGTGGCAGGCCAGACTGGGGAGCATGTACGACAAATGCCAACGCCTGTGCGAGCTAAGCGCCGATATCTGCCACCGGGGGCACCTGGCGTCCGAGGTGGAGGAGATGGCGAAGCGCGCCGCTTTGCTCTGCAAGTCCGACCTGGTCACCTCCATGGTCATCGAGTTCCCCTCCCTGCAGGGTGTCATGGGCCGTATCTATGCCCTGGCCGAGGGGGAGGAAGAAAACACCGCGTGGGCCATAGAGGAGCATTACCGGCCGCGTTTCTCGGGCGACTCCCCGCCGGGCACCATGACGGGGACCGTCCTCTCCCTGGCCGAGAAGGCGGATAACCTCGCCGGCTGCTTCGGCGCGGGGCTTGCCCCCACCGGCTCGGAGGACCCTTACGCCCTGCGCCGCCAGGCACAGGCGGTGATGTCCATCCTGGCAGGTGCACGCATGCACCTTGATTTCGCCGGCGTACTCGTGGAGGCCGCTTCCAGGCTAGGTTTCTCTGACCCCCCGGGGGTAGCCGAAGAGGTAGGAGAGTTCAGCCGCCAGCGCTGGAGGCAGATGCTCATCTCCGAAGGCTTCGACTACGACCTGGTGGCGGCCGTAATGCCCGCGGCGGTGCGGGATCCCTATGACTCACGCTGCCGCCTCGAGGCCATGCGCAAGGCGCGTTCCGGCGGCCTGTTGCAGAAGGCCTATACGGGCTTCGAACGCTGTTACAACCTCTCGCGCAAGGCCGGGGCAGCCCGGTTGGATGAGGGGTTGCTGTTGGAGAAGGCCGAGAAGGAGCTGTACTCCCAGCTGGTGTGGGCCCAGCAGCCGCTCCGCGACCACCTGGACTCGGACGAATACGACGCCGCCCTGGGCGTTCTGCTCGAGCTGGCGCCGTACGTCGACAGTTTTTTCGAGGACATCTTCGTCATGGGGGACGACGAGCGGATGCGGGACAACCGGCTGGCCCTGCTCTCCGAAGTGGCCGGGCTCTTCCTGGAGTTCGCCGACTTCGCCCAGATCGTCACCGAATGATGGGATCAGCCCCGGACATGGGAAGTTTGGGTAGCGACAAATGATAGCTTAAGGGCAACACTTTGGGGTCAGGCCTCAAAAATTGCCTCTCATGTTTGCGACGATAAACATCGTTATAGTAGGTTGAGAGGCAATTTTTGAGGCCTGACCCCAAAGTGTTGCCTAAATGTAATGCCAAGGGCACATTCCTACCAGACTTCCCATGTCCGGGGCTGACCCCATAGAACGGGTGTATTTGGGTACAATATCTATTATAATTTCACTGTTTTTATCGTCCTGCGAGATCGATCGCATCTAAGTGGACCTGTGAGGAGGAAGGCATCATGGCATCTGCGAAGTACGTCTACGATTTCGACGAGGGCGACGCCGGCCTTAAGAAGCTGCTCGGAGGTAAGGGCTGCAACCTGGCTGAGATGACCAGGCTGGCATTGCCCGTACCGCCTGGTTTCACCATAACCACCGAGGCCTGCAACTATTACTACAAGGAAGGCAAATATCCGGAAGGCCTGAGCGAGGAGATCGAAGAGCACCTGAAGGACCTGGAGAAGAAGATGGGGAAGAAGCTCGGTGACTCCGGTGACCCCCTCCTGGTGTCCGTACGCTCAGGTGCGGCCATATCCATGCCCGGGATGATGGATACCGTTCTCAACCTGGGCTTGAACGACGCGTCGGTGCAGGGCCTGGCGTCCCTCACGGGCGACGAGCGATTCGCCTACGATGCCTATCGCCGCTTCATCACCATGTTCTCCGACATCGTCATGGGGGCGGAACGGAAACATTACGAGGAGGAACTCACCAGGAAGAAAGAGGAGCAGGGCATCAAGCTGGACGTGGAGCTCAGCGCCACCGCCTGGAAGGAGTTGGTGGAGAAGTTCAAGGCGATCACCCGGGAGAAGGCGGGGCGGGATTTCCCCACCGACCCCCGCGAGCAGCTCGACCTGGCCATCCAGGCGGTATTCAAGAGCTGGGACAGCGACCGCGCCAAGACCTACCGTAAGCAGTACGACATCCCCGATGACCTGGGGACGGCGGTGAACGTCCAGAGCATGGTCTTCGGCAACATGGGAGAGGACTCCGCCACCGGGGTCTGCTTCACCCGCAACCCATCCACGGGTGAAGCGCGCCGCTTCGGCGAATACCTCATCAACGCCCAGGGTGAGGACGTGGTGGCGGGCATCCGCACCCCCAACAGCCTGGAGGAGCTGGGCGGTGAGATGCCCGGACCCTACGAGCAGCTCACCCAGGTCATGGATAAGCTGGAGAAACACTACCGGGATATGCAGGACATCGAGTTCACCATCGAGCAGGGCAAGTTGTTCATGCTGCAGACCCGGACCGGCAAGCGCACCGCCGCCGCGGCCTTGAAGATAGCCGTAGACATGGTGGGCGATGGTCTCATCAACGAGGAGGAGGGGGTGGGAAGGGTGCAGCCGGAACAGCTGGACCAGCTGCTGCATCCGCGCCTCGACCCCGACGCGGACTACGATGTCATCGCCAAGGGCCTGCCCGCCTCGCCCGGCGCCGCAGTCGGCGAGGTGGTCTTCGACGCGGACACTGCCGAGATGCGGGGCTCGCGCGGGGAGAATGTCATCCTGGTGCGCTGGGAGACCACCCCGGATGACATCCACGGCATCATCGAGGCCCAGGGCGTACTCACCAGCCACGGCGGCATGACCAGCCATGCTGCGGTGGTGGCCAGGGGCATGGGTAAACCGTGCATCAGCGGCGCCGAGGCCATCAAAATAAACCAGGCCGAGAGGATATTCGAGGTCAACGGCCTGGTGGTGCGCGAGGGCCAGACCATAACCATCGATGGCACCTCGGGCAAGGTCATCCTGGGCGATGTCAAACTCATCGAGCCCAAGGTGGACGAGAACCTGGAGAAGGTGCTCGTCTGGGCGGACAAGCTGCGCCGGCTCGGGGTGCGCACCAACGCCGACACCCCCGAGGACTCCCAGCGGGCCCGCGATTTCGGAGCCGAGGGCATCGGGCTATGCCGTATCGAGCATATGCTCATCAGCGAGGACCGCCTGCCCATCGTCAGGCGCATGATCCTGGCCGAGGACGAGGATGGGCGCAACCAGGCCTTCATGGAGCTGGAGCCGCTGCTGCGCAAGGACTTCGAGGGCATCCTGGAGATCATGGACGGCCTGCCGGTCACCATCCGCCTCCTCGACCCGCCGCTGCACGAATTCCTCCCCAACCTCGCCGACCTGCGGGTGGAGCTGGAGAGGCTCAAACATGTCCCCGGCGAGAGGGATGAATTCGAGGCCAAGGAGAGACTCCTGGCCCGGGTACGGGCGGAGGCCGAGTCCAATCCCATGCTGGGCCTGCGCGGCTGCCGTGTCGGGTGCACCATGGGCGGGGTCACGGAGATGCAGGTGAGGGCCATTATAAAGGCTGCGTGCGACCTCAAGAAGAAGGGCAATGACCCCAGGGTGGAGATCATGATCCCCCTGGTCGCCTTCCGTAAAGAGCTTGAGGTAGAGAGGGGGAAGGTGACCGAGGTGGCCGATGGGATCATCGAGGCCATGGGCGTAAAGCTGGAATACCTGGTCGGGACCATGATCGAGCTCCCGCGCGCCGCCCTCACCGCCGACCAGATAGGTGAGGTCGCCGACTTCTTCTCCTTCGGGACCAACGACCTGACCCAGACCACCCTCGGATTCAGCCGGGACGACGCGGAGGCCAAGTTCCTCCCGCTCTACATAGAGCTGGGCATCTTGACGGATAATCCTTTCCAGACCCTTGACGTGGACGGGGTGGGCAAACTGGTGCGCATGGCATGCGAGCTCGGACGCGGGGTGAATGCCGGTATCAAGCTGGGGATCTGCGGCGAGCACGGCGGCGACCCGCGCAGCATCGTCTTCTGCCACGAGGTGGGCCTCAACTACGTGAGCTGTTCCCCCTTCCGGGTGCCGGTGGCCAGGTTGGCGGCGGCCCATGCCGCCATGGGCGGCGCCTCTGACACCACCAAATAACAGGGGATCAACCCGTAACATCCGTCATTTCGTTAGCGCTGCTAAGGATTCAGGGAGAGGGTCATCCCCGAGGAAGAGCTGACAACACTTGTATTTCTGGCTCAAGATCGAACGCTAAGGGCTTTTTGCGAGGACAGGACTTGGTCACTCCCGTGCGGTAGAATCTCGGTGGTGGAAAACGGCTTCGTGGTCTGCAGCAGGCTTCGTATGCCCAAGTTCCCGATAGAGCATTACGGCACAAATGGTTCGAGGATAGCTGATGTGGATAAGGATGATCGGCGGCATGTTTCGAAAAGTGCCGGTGGTGGAAAAGAACTGGGGGATGACTATTCATGTATATACTGGCTATAAACGGCAGCCCTGACCGCAGCGGCAACACCGCTCTCCTGCTGCGGGCCGTGCTGGACGCAGCCGGCGAGGAAGGCGTCGAGGGCAGGCTCATCCAGGTCATGGACGCGGTCAAAGGGCAGAAAATGCCCTTCTGCGTGGCCTGCTCCAGCCCCTGCAAGGAGGCCTGCCACGATAAGGACGCGGGGCTGAAAAAGGCATGCGACGCCCTCGAGGCGGCCGCCGCGGTGGTGCTGGGCAGCCCGGTCTATTTCGGGACCGTATCGGCGCAGCTCAAGGCACTGTGGGACAAAACCCGCGCCATCCGCACCAGGAGGTCGCTGGTGGGAAAACCGGCGGCAGCGGTCAGTGTGGGGGCGGCGCGTTTCGGCGGGCAGGAGACCACGCTCAAGGCCCTGCACGACATGTTACTCATCCAGGGCATGAGCGTGGTGGGAGAGGGGACGGATGACACCGATGCTGGGCACCAGGGGTTATGCGCCCAGAAGCCGGCCGAGGAGGACTCCTACGCCATGGAAAGGGCCCGCATCCTCGGGAAGCGCCTGGCACGGGAGGTGAAGAGGGCAGCTTCATGAGTTCACGGGAAGATATCGAACGCCTTGAGGACGAGTGGCTCTCCCCTCACGCCGTACGCAGCCGGGACAGCCGGGGCAGGGAGAGGGAGGAACCCCTCGACCCGCTGCGCACCTGCTTCATGCGCGACCGCGACCGCATAATCCACTGCAAGACCTTCCGCCGTCTCAAGCACAAGACGCAGGTCTTTCTGGCCCCTGAGGGAGATCACTACCGCACCCGGCTCACCCATACCCTCGAGGTCAGCCAGATCTCCCGCACCATCGCCCGGGCCCTGCGCCTTAACGAGGACCTGACCGAGGCCGTCGCCCTCGGACACGACCTGGGCCACACCCCCTTCGGCCACATGGGCGAGGAGGCGTTCCAGGGATTGACCCCCGCCCCTTTCCTCCACAACGAGCAGAGCCTGCGGGTGGTGGAGAAGCTGGAATACGAAGGTAAAGGCCTGAACCTTTCCTGGGAGGTGCGGGACGGCATCCTTAACCACACCGGCAGGAGCCCCCTGCCCGCCACACTGGAGGGCAGGATCGTGCGCATCGCGGACCGTATTGCCTACGCTAACCACGATATAGACGACGCCATCCGGGCGGGCATACTCGAGGAAGCGGACCTCCCCTCATCCACCCTGGAGGTGCTGGGCCGTCATCACAGCCAGCGCATAAACACCCTGGTCACAGACATGGTGAATGAGAGCAAAGACTCAGGCGACATCCGCTTGAGCCCGCAGGTCACCGCTGCCCTGGACGAGCTGCGCGCCTTCCTCTTCGACCGCGTGTATATCGGCTCCGTGGCCAAGAAGGAGGAGGACAAGGCCGTCACCATGCTGCGCAGCCTTTTCGCTTTCTACCTGGAGCACCCCGAGGAGATGCCCGGGGAGTTCCGAAGCGGCAGGGATGCTCTCAGCATCCGGGTCTGCGACTACGTGGCCGGGATGACCGACCGCTACGCCCAACGCAAATACCACGAACATTTCCTCCCCGATGTCTGGGTGGGTGAGCTTTAAAGGAAGGGATATGGCCAGGGGCAGGATAAAGGACGAGGATATCGACCGGCTGCGAGAGCAGGCGAGCATCGTCGACGTGATATCCGACTACGTCCAACTCAAAAAGGCCGGCCGCTGTTTAAAAGGGCTGTGCCCGTTCCACGACGAGAAGACGCCGTCCTTCACGGTGGACCCATCCAAGCAGCTCTACCACTGTTTCGGATGTGGCGAAGGAGGCAACATCTTCACCTTCCTCAAGAAGAAGGAGGGCCTGGATTTCCGCGAGGCGGCGGAGAGGCTGGCCTCACGCACGGGTTTTACCCTCCATTACGAGGGGGTGACCAAGGAGGCCGGCGAGGTGGAGAGCCGCCGCGGCAGGCTTTACCGCCTCAACCAGTGGGCGGCCGACACCTATCACGACATGCTTATCTCCCACGAGGCTGGAAAGCCAGCCCGGGATTACCTGGCCTCCCGGGGTATCGACAAGGAAGCCGCGCAGGCTTTTCATCTGGGCTACGCCCCCAACCGCTGGGATTTTCTCTACCGCCAGGCCACGCACAAGGGGTTCTCGCTGCAGGATTTCATGGCCGTGGGGCTGGGACTGCAAGGCGAGAAGGGCACCTACGACCGCTTCCGCGGCCGCCTCATCTTCCCCATCCAGGACCTGCAGGACCGGGTGATCGCCTTTGGCGGCAGGGTGATCGGTGAGGGCCAGCCCAAATACCTCAATTCCCCCGAGACCCCCATCTATATCAAGAGCAGGCATCTCTATGCCCTCAACCTGGCGCGGAGGGA
>CAYHAT010000106.1:0-9637 GCA_964354675.1 uncultured Actinomycetota bacterium
CAAGAAGACCCAGGACACCATCATCGCCCGCAACGTGCAGGAGCTGGGCGGGTAAGCGCGGTTTTTCGCTTTTTATCGTGTTGTCGATCCCTGCTCAAGAAAATGAGCCCCGCGATCGGTAAGAAGGCCCTCGCCACCTTCATCGCGCGCCGCGCGCGAATACCGGGCGGGGAACGGTTCGTGTATACTTGGACAACAAAGTCGTTGCCGCTTGAGAAGGGGGTAAGGCGATGACCGATTGGGAGCAGATGCGCCAGCAATTGATCCAGGGCGCTATAAGCAAAGGTGGACGGGAGATACCGGAAAAGGCCTGTGGAAAATGCAAGAACTTCCGGCAGAACTCGGTCTCGGCGGCGGGAGACGGGATGTGTTCGGTGATCAAGCAGGACGAAGGTAGCAAGGTGGTCTTCGACAACACCGACGCCGCTGACTGCCCTCAATTCCTGTTGATAGAGCGCATCAGGACGGACACCAGTGAGTTCATGTGGGACCCCGATTTCCGGCCGCAGCGGCAGATGGACGAGAAGTGACGGGGAGCGTGCGCCGCTCCCTCGAGCATCCTGGCCGGCAAGCGCCCGCCTACGAAGGGAATGACTGAGGCAAGACCGCGCTCATCTCATCCCCTAAGTGGTATCTCGAGGCATCCACCCTCAACCGCACTGGATGTCCCCGGAGGCCAGCCTGATTGTTTTTCCTTCTACCTCGAGCAGGATATTCCCATCATCGTCGACCCCCCGCAGGAGACCTTCGATCCTTTTCTCCCGGTATCCCGGCTCACCGCAGACCGCAAATGGCGGGTCTACCCTCACTTCCTCTCCGATGAATGCAAGGTTATGCCGGTATTCCGACAACAATTCCATGCGGTCCCCTCTCGATCTTTCATCGAGCTCGCGCAGCAGCCCGGAGAGCAGTTTCTCGCGGTCCCATATCCTTCCCTCCTCGATGAGCAGGGATGTCGGAGGCAGCTTGGAGGGCATGTCCAGCTCTCCGGGGAGGTAGCCGACGTTCAGGCCAAGACCTGTTACGACGAATTCCTCATCCCTTACGGTATATGCCTCGGAGAGGATTCCCCCCACTTTGCTACCGCCGTAGACCAGGTCGTTCGGCCACTTGAGGAGCGGCCCCTCTCCTCCAGATGCGACGATGGCGGCGCGCATGGATAGGGAGACCAGCACGGCCGATTCGAAACCGCCCAGGTTTGCCAGGACCAGGCTGACCATGAGGCTCTTGCCCGGAAGGTCCAGCCAGCTGCGCCCCATCCTGCCCCTGCCGCCGGTCTGGTGGCGCGCCATGACCACCAACCCCGAGGATGCCCCAGCATCCAGGAGCCTCTTCGCCTCCAGGTTGGTGGAGTCGATGGTCTCGTATTTCCGCACGTCCCATTCCATATACTCGTTCCCTCTCCCACCGTGAAGCGGCGTTACCCTCAGCGGCCTGCCTGCGAACCCCCGCATGCAGCGCTTTTAACCCAGCTGAACGGCGAGCCCACGTCTTTCAGCAGCCTCTAGGCAAATGTTCACACTCACTAAAGAAAAAAGGCGCGTTTTCCCTTGACAACGCCGGGTTTTTCTTATAAAAATAGAGCAAACTCCAAAAGGGGGAGAAGCCCATGTACCCACTACAGATAAACCATACCACGGTTAGAGTCATCCCCAAAGAGGGGGAGATGCTGGTCCGAGCATTGCTCTTCGCCGCCCTCACGGGTATAGGCGCGCTCATCCGCATCCCCACCGCCCCGGTGCCCGTGACCATGCAGGTCTTCTTCGTGCTGCTCTCCGGCATGGTGCTGGGACCGTTCTGGGGTCCGATGAGCCAGGTCCTCTACCTGTGCATGGGACTGTGCGGTGCGCCCTTCTTCGCCGCCCCGCCTTATGCCGGCCCGGCGGTGCTCTTCGGGCCGACGGGCGGCTACCTGTGGGGCTTCGTGCTGGCCGCCGGCGCCGCCGGTTGGGTGAGCATGAAGTTCTCCTCCAGGCCGCGCTCGCGCACACGTATCCCGGGCCTGGGTTATGCGTGCGCCGGCATCGCGGGTATTGCCGCCATCTATACTGCCGGGACCGCCTGGCTGGGCGTCTGGTTGAGCATGCACGGGAGCAGCGTTTCCGCGGCCTTCGAACTGGGGGTCAAGCCCTTCATGCTGATCGACCTGTTGAAGGCGGCGGCAGCCGCATCCCTGGCATGCGTGATTCCACGCAAGTGGTCTCAGAATGTATGATAGAGAAAACGGTAAGGTCCTCCGGCCGGTGATAACGGTTCGCAGCATCCTCAAGGATAGGGGCGACTCCGTACCCTGGATAAAGGGGTTGATATGGATAAGAAAAAGCCTCATGTCAGCGTGACCGACACGACCCTCAGGGACGCGCACCAGTCCTTGTGGGCCACCCGCATGCGCCTGACCGACATCCTTCCCATCGCGGAACGCATCGACGAGGTGGGCTATCACTCCGTCGAGGTCTGGGGCGGGGCCACCTTCGACGTGTGCATGCGTTACCTCAACGAGGACCCCTGGGACCGCCTGCACCGCCTGCGGGAGAAGTTCAAGCGCACCAAGCTGCAGATGCTGCTGCGAGGGCAGAACCTGGTGGCCTACCGCAACTTCGCCGACGACCTGGTGGAGGAGTTCATCAAGCGGGCGGTGGCGGGCGGCATGGATATCATCCGCATCTTCGACGCCCTTAACGACACCCGCAACATGCAGAAGCCCATCGAGGTGACCAGGCGCGAGGGCGCCCACGCCCAGGGGACCATCTGTTACACCATCAGCCCGGTGCACGACATGGACCACTTCGTGGAGACTGCAAAGACACTGGTGGAGATGGGCTCGGATTCCATATGCATAAAGGACATGTCGGGCATCCTGGCTCCCTACGTGGCCTACGACCTGGTAAAGAGGCTCAAGGAGACGGTGGGGGTCCCCGTACAACTGCATTCCCACGCCACCACCGGTATGGCCTCCAACTCCTACATCAAGGCCATCGAGGCGGGGGCGGACGTCATCGACTGCGCCGCTGCTCCCCTCTCCCTGTATACCAGCCAGCCCGCGGTGGAGAGCATGGTCGCCTCCTTCCAGGGCACCCCTTTCGAGATGGACCTGGACTTCAAAGCCATCCGCGACGTATCGGAGTACTTCGAGGTGATCTCCAAGAACCGCAAACTGATGGGGGTGGAGCAGCCGCTCATCGACGCCACCGTCATCTCCCACCAGATACCGGGCGGCATGGCCACCAACCTCATCGCGCAGCTGGAGCAGCAGAATGCCCTCGACCGCATGGAGGAGGTGCTGGAGGAGATCCCCATCGTGCGCAGGGACATGGGTTATCCGCCCCTGGTCACCCCCACCAGCCAGTTGGTAGGGACCCAGGCCGTTTTCAACGTCCTGTTGGGCGAGAGGTACAAGATCATCCCCCGCGAGATCGAGAACTACGTCAAGGGGTATTACGGAAGGCCCGCGGGTCCCATCGGGGAGGAGCTGAAGCGCAAGGCGCTCAAGGGCGAGGAGCCCATAACCTGCCGTCCCGCGGATATGCTCGAGCCCGAGCTGCCCAAGGCCAAGCGGGAGCTGGACCCCAGCCTGGTGGAAAAGGAGGAGGATTACATATCCTATGCCATCTTCCCGGACGTCGCCCTCAAGTTCTTCCAGTGGAGGTTGAACCCGGTCATCGACGACGAGGACGCTCCGCTCAAGCAGATGGAGAGGCGCGAGCGCATGTTCCTGGACGGGAGTTCCCTCGAGGAGCTGAGCGAGAGCCTGGCGACCATGGTCAGCGAGGGGGTCTCACAAGCGCTGCAGAACCTCAGCATCACCGTAAGCCTGGGCGGCGGCGCGGCCGGTGAGGGGATGGTCGCTGCTTCAGCTGCCCGCAGGGGTGCGGCTACCCAGCAGGATAGGGAGGAGCTGGGCATGGTGCAGGTGCGCGCCCCCATGGTGGGCACCTTCTACCGGACTCCTACACCGGGAGCTCCCCCTTACGTCGAGGAGGGGGACGAGGTCGAGGAAGGCCAGACGCTCTGCCTCATCGAGGTGATGAAACTCTTCAACGAGATACCCTCCCCCACCGCGGGCCGCGTTAAGCGCATCCTGGTGGAGCACGGCGGGGGCGTGGAATACGACGAGATCGTCATGGAAATCGAGCCCCTGGGGGGTTAAGCGTTGTTTAAGCGCGTGCTCATCGCGAACCGTGGAGAGATAGCCCTGCGCATCCTGCGGGCCTGCCGGCTACTGGGCTTGGAAGCGGTGGGCGTTTATTCCAAGGCCGATGCCGACGCCCTGCACCTGCGCTTCACAGACCAGAAGATATGCGTGGGGCCGCCCGCCAGCGGTGAATCGTACTTGAACATCCAGAATATAATAGGGGCGGCGGAGATCAGTAAAGCCGACGCCGTTCATCCCGGCTACGGTTTCCTCGCGGAGAACGAGGACTTCGCCCGCGCCTGCGCCGACTCAGGCCTGGTGTTCATCGGGCCGAAGGCGGAGGCCATGGCGTTGATGGGCAACAAGGCCCGGGCCAGGGAGACCATGGTGGAAGCAGGGGTCCCCGTCCTGCCCGGGGTGACCTCCGACGACCTCGACGAATCCACCGCCCTCAAGGTGGCGGACGAACTCGGTTTCCCCGTGCTCATCAAGGCCTCCCTGGGGGGTGGGGGCAAGGGGATGCGCATCGTCAACGACCGCCAGGAGCTCATCCGGGCACTTCCCCTGGTGAAAGCTGAGGCCCGCCACGCCTTCGGCTCCGAGGAGATCTACCTGGAGAAGTTCCTGCGCAAGGCGCGTCACGTGGAGATACAGGTCCTGGGCGACGCGCACGGCAAGGTCATCCACTTGAACGAGAGGGAGTGCTCCATCCAGAGGAGGAACCAGAAGCTGGTGGAGGAGGCGCCTTCCCCCGCGGTGACGCCGGAGCTGCGGGCCAGGATGGGAGAGGTGGCGGTGAAAGGCTCCGCGGCCATCGGCTACGACTCGGCGGGCACCATGGAGTTCCTCCTCGACGAAGGGGGGAACTACTATTTCATGGAGTTCAACGCCAGGGTGCAGGTGGAGCACCCCATCACCGAGATGATCACCGGCATCGACATCGTGGTGGAGCAGATGAAGAACGCCATGGGTCACAATATGGCCTTGGACCAGGAAGAGATACGCGTGAACGGCCACGCCGTGGAGTGCCGTATCAACGCCGAGGACCACCACCGCGACTTCCTGCCCACGCCGGGCATCATCGAGAAATGGGTGCCACCGGGAGGGCCGCACGTGCGCGTGGATACCCATTGCTACCAGGGTTACCATGTCTCCCCCAACTACGATTCCCTCCTGGCCAAGCTCATCGTGCACGGCCGGGACCGCGCGGAGGCGCTGCGCATCATGGAGCAGGCATTGCTCGAGTTCGAGATCGAGGGCGTGGAGACGCTCATCCCCTTCCACCTGCGCCTGCTCTCCAATCCCGACTTCATCGCCGGCGACTACCACACCCGCTGGGTAGAACAAGACATGTTCTAGGTTCTCTTGCGACCCGAGCCTCGGGGCACGGTCACGCTCTTTTTTATATTCCGGCCCGGGGCCTCCAGGTAACGGTCTCGCTCGGCTGCGCATGTAGCCTTTCACTTTGAAGAAACCGCAGCGTGCGCGCTCGCTGCGACCGACCTGGTAATTCCCCGGGCTGGTGGTAGACCAGACGAAGCCGTTCCGACCGATCCCATAGTTCTCGGGCAGGGGGTACTTTTATAGACGACGCACGAGCCATAACCTAACCTTCCCTGCCATCTCCTACGCACACTTGCATCTTTGCGACCGTGGTTAAGAAGTGAGGCCTCTTCTTAACACTATTACTCCAGCCGCGATGATAAGGATACCGCCTGCTATGTCCTGCCATCCGGGCTGCTCTCCCAGGAATATGAGGCCGAAGACCATGGCGCTCAAGGGCTCGAGGTAGGCGATGATCCCTACGTGTTGGGCCTTTACCTTCTTCACCGCGTAAACATAGACCAGGCCGGCCAGCGCGGTATGCACGGTTCCGAGGATCACAAGCGAAGCCCATCCCCGCGTAGAGACGGGAAAGTACCGGAAAGCGCAGAAGGGGAAGAGCAGTGCGGCGTTCACCGCCGTCTGGTAGAAGGTGATGGTCAGAGTCGGCGTATCTTCTCTCAGCCTCTTTAAGATGATCAGCAGGAACGCGTAGCTCACCGCCGCGGTAAGCGCGTAGATGATCCCCGTGCCGTTCAAGCTGGCCTCCGCTGTCTGTCCGGTCAGGGATATGAGGAACATGCCGCCGAGCGCCAGGAGAAGCGCCAGCACGGTGATCCCCTCCAGCTTCTCCTTGAGAAGAAGCGGCGCGAGCAAGGCCACGAGTACCGGCGCCAGGTAGGTGATGAACTCCGCATCCCCAATAGAGAGGTTATTGAGGGCTTTTAAGAACACCACCCAGTGGAAGGTGAGGAGCGCGCCGCTGAAGAGAAGGAGGAAGGGATGTCTCCCGAGGTGGAGCTGGTCCTGCTTCTTTCCGGCATAAATGACAACGGTGAGGAAGCAAAGGCTGATGGTGGCGCGCATGAACACCACGAAATACTCCTGCCCCGGCAGGTCCACCCAGCGCAGGAAAACCCCTACCGTGCCCCAGAGCACGGCGGCCCCGGCGATCATGAAGTATTCCAGCTTGCCGCTCGATTCCAAACCTGTCTCCTCTCGACTTCGAGGCGGTCCAAGCTCTATTAATAGCCGATCGGCGCTAGGATTGCACACGTAACATCCTCAACTGTTCCTATGGGGTCAGTGGATGGTGAGGTGCAGGTCGCCGTCTGCGGCCAGCTCCCATTCGCGCGTGGAGCTTTCCTTGTTCAGGGAAAGTTCGTAGAGGGCCTGCGCCATCCCCACCATCTGCAGGTGCAGGCATGAGTTCTCAAGGGTAGCGCTCAGTTTATCCCCGTCCACCTCGAAAGCGGTGATGTTCCCCAGGGAAGGTGGTCACACGGATGGTGTTTTCCCCTATCACTTCATACTTCGCCCTCATGTCGTATCCCTCGAAGGCCTCCACCGTTCCCAAGGCGTCCGCCACCCACAGGGGTACCGAGTAGGGGTTGCGTATGACCTGGGTCCGCCAGGGGTAGTCCTCGCCCCTTTCCCATCTATCGCTGAGGGACTGGTTTCCGTAGCCGAAGATGCTCCCAATGATCCTGACCCTTTCGTTGAGCTCTCTCCTTAACTTGGTAAAGGTTTCCAAGAAGGTACGGCTGTAGGGAGAGCCATCCACCTTCATATCCAGCTCGCCAAGCAGGTTCACGTTCCTCACCTCGAAGGGAAAGCTCCGCTCCATGAACCTCCTCGTCTCCCGCCGCCTGCTCTCGATGACCATAGGCTCGATGGGTTCCCCTTGAGTTCCTCGATCCCCTTGAACATGTTATCGATGGTGTTGGATTCGAAGAGGACCATACGGTTGGGGGGCGAGTTAGCCAGGCTGATAACTCCGTTATCTCCCCAGCGCAGTTCCCTGCCGATCAGCAAGGGGATCCCGCAGGACTCGCATCTCTCTACTCCGGCCATGTCCTTCCTTCCCCGTGGCCGTCAGTCCTCAACATGCTTCGGCACCTGCCACTTATCAGATATATCGCCCTCGTCCCGAAAGGCTTGAGTGCGGGGTATATCCTGCGGCGCCCCCGCCCCGACCCGTAGACCGTCCGGCGCACCCAGCGAGGCATGCGCCATTCACAAACTGATTCTTATTCTAAGGTCCCCGTCGTCCGCCAGCTCCCATTCGCAGGCAAGATCTTCGGTCCCATAGACTATCTCCACCATGGCCTGGGTGGTGCCCACCATCAAGAGGTGCAGGCAGGCATTCTCGAGGGTCACCTCAAGGGATTTCCTATCGCCCTCGAAGCGGTTGAGGTTCCCCAGGCCCCGCGAGGCGATGAGGCGCCGGAAGGAGAGGGCGTCCTTCTTCCAGCTCTCCTCTTTCATGTGTTCCTTTATATAGTGCTTCTGGGCTGAGATCACGGCCTCGGGTATGGCCTCGCCCAGTTCGGCTTCCAGGTCACCGAGGATGGCGTCCAAGGAGCCGGGTCCGAATATGGCCATCCTTCTCCCGCTTTCGAGGTCGACGATAGTCCCCGCGTCCGGGTCCCACCTGCAGCGATATACCTCCTCCGGGATGCCGCATAACGGGCAACGCTCGTACTGGATGTCCCCCGGCTTGAAGTCGTACTTCTGCCTCTGCAATCGCTCGGTGAGCTCGATGGGGTGGCTGCCCGGAAAAGAAGTCACCCTGTAGGTATCCTCGCCGATCTCCTCGTACTCCACCCGCAGGTCGCGGCCCTCGACCGCTTCCACCGAGCCCAACATGTCCGCCGCGTAGAGCGGCAGGGAATAGGGGTGGCGGATTATCTGGGTACGCCACGGGTAGTCCTCTCCCGTCTCCCAGCCCTCACCCAGGGAGATATCCCCGTAGCCGTAGGCCCTGCCTATGTTGTTGACGTTCACGTTCAGTTCCCTCGCCGCCTCCGCTATTCTCAGTTCTTCAGCGGAATCCAAGGGCAGGTTCCCATCCCGCATCCCTTCCCTGGTCTTTTCCGAGGCCTCTCTTAAACTGCCTGAATAGATCCTCTCCATATATCTCCTGGTCTCGCGCCGCCGGCTCTCGATGACCATATGCTCGATGGGTATCCCGAGCAGCTCCTTTATCCCCCCGAAGAGGTTGTCGATGTTCTCCGACTCGTAGAAGACCATGCGGTTTCTGGGGGACATAGCCAGGGTGATGACCCCGTTTCCCTCCCACCTGTGGCCGCTGCTGACCATCAGGGGCACGCCGCATCTCGCACACGATTCTATCCCGTTCATCCAACCCACCTCATCTAAACGCTTCCCGGATACAGCGACTACTTAATGACTTATCGCCCTATTATCCAGCAGGCTGAAGTATCGGCTCGTCCGACCTCCTGTCGGGGGACTAACTAACGGTCATCCTGTAGTGGGTCACACTGAACGGCGGCCCGCGGTCAGATAAGAATGGTGAACTCGAAGTCGCCGTCCTCGCTTATCTTCCATGCGTAGGTGGAGCCCTCCTTGTTCATGGCGCTTTCGTATATGGCCTGGGCCATACCCAACACCAGCAGCGGCATGCAGGAGTTCTGGATGCGCACGCTGAGGTGTTTTTCGTCCGCCTCGAACCATGTGATGTTGCCCAGGCCGCGCAGGGCGGTCAGCCGGTTGAAGGTCGCGCCGCCCCTCCTCCACTGTCCGCCCTCTACCCTCGATCTCACGTAACGCCTCTGGGCTTCCACCACCGCTTCCGGTATTGACCCGCCCAGCTCCGATTCCAGATCTTGGAGTACAGCGTCCATGGCATAGGGGCCAATCAGCGCCATCCTCCTCCCCGACTCGGGGTCGTGGGCGGTTCCCTCCTCCAGGTCCCATGCCAGGTGGGTCACCTCCAGCGGTATCCCGCACCTCCCGCAACGCTCGTATGCTATCTCGCCGGGCTTGAAATCGTACCGTCTTCGCTTCAGCCATTCCTTGAACTCTACGGGATGTTGGCTGGGATAAGCGGTGTACTCGTACGTATCCTCGTCCAGCTGCTCGTATCTCACCCAGTGGTCCCGGCCCTCGAAGGCCTCCACCGAGCCCATCATCTCCGCGGGGTAGAGATACATGGACCAG
>CAYHAT010000107.1:0-9636 GCA_964354675.1 uncultured Actinomycetota bacterium
GAGAGCGCGGCGCGGGAAATCTGGCTATTTTTCCCTGCTATCTAGCAGTGAACGTACACGTGCCAGGCCTTAACATTCGGAAATGTCCAGGCGCTGGGACACCGTCGCGCCTAAGAAGGCGCTGTCGCTTTCGCGATGCAGACTATCGAGCGTGAATGGTAAATCCCGGTTTGGGAACAACGATATGGTGATGTCCGTCTATGGTTTAGGCGGTAGATCGATATGTATGGTCTTCTGTTTAACGGAGGTGAAAGAGAGCGGGACGGCGAATGATATCGCAGGTGACACGGCATTTACACCGTGTATGATAAAATGATTTGGAGCACAAAGGCGGCCTTCGGGCCGTCAAATATATGATGGAAAGGTGAACCGCATGTTCTCTTCGTGGGAGATGCTCGGAAGGGACATGGCCATAGATCTGGGGACGGCCAACACCCTCGTTTACGTGCGGGGGAAGGGCATCGTCCTCAATGAGCCGTCGGTGGTGGCCATCAACACCTCCAACGGGGCCATCCTGGCGGTGGGCGCGGAAGCCAAGAGGATGATCGGCCGCACGCCCGGACATATAGTGGCCATACGGCCGCTGAGGGACGGGGTCATAGCGGACTTCGATGTGACCGAGAAGATGCTGCGCTATTTCATCCAGAAGGTGCACAAGAGGAGGTTGTTCGCGCGCCCGCGTGTGGTGGTCTGTGTACCCTCGGGTACCACGGGGGTGGAACAACGGGCGGTGGAGGAGGCCTGCATCCAGGCCGGGGCCAGGGCGGCCTACATCATCGAGGAGCCCATGGCCGCGGCTATAGGAGCCGGGCTCCCCATTCATGAGCCAACCGGGAACATGGTCGTGGACATCGGTGGCGGGACCACTGAGGTCGCAGTCATATCCCTGGGCGGTATAGTGACCAGCGAGTCCATCCGTATCGGCGGCGACGAGATGGACGAGTCAGTGATCACCTACATAAAGAAGGAGTACAACCTGATGATCGGGGAGAGGACGGCCGAGGAGCTGAAGATCCAGATCGGGTCGGCCTTCCCCATGGGCGACGAGATCAACGCCGAGATCAGGGGCAGAGACCTGGTCACCGGCCTTCCCAAGACCATCGTGGTCTTAGCCGAGGAGATACGCGAGGCCATCGAGGAGCCTATCTCCTCCATCGTGGACGCGGTCAAGACCACACTGGACAAGACCCCCCCAGAACTTGCTTCGGATATCATGGACCGGGGGATAATGCTAACGGGAGGAGGGGCCCTGCTTACCGGGCTGGACGAGAGGCTGCGCCACGAGACGGCCATGCCGGTCGAGGTTACCGGCTCGCCGCTCTCCGACGTGGCCATCGGATCCGGGAAGTGCCTCGAGGAGTTCGAGATCATGAAGAAGGTGTTGATCTCCTCATCCCGGCATTGAACCGGGGCTGAGCCATCATGGTCGAAAGACAGAACCGCAGACAGCGCGTATTGATAATCACCCTGGTAATCATCTGCGTGCTTCTGGTAACGGTATATTCACGGGAGAGCAAGGACGGTCTGTTCCACCGCTTGCAGCGTTTTTCCCTTGACATCGTATCTCCCTTGCAGAAAGGCATGAGCAAGGTCCTGAGCCCGGTCAAGGACGGCATCGGGTACCTGGTGGACCTCGGCGACGCGAAGGGGGAGAGTGACCGCCTGCGGGAGGAGGTCGAGGGGCTCGAGGAGAAGGTGGACGAGCTCGAGGAGTTGAAACTTGAGAACGAGAGGCTGAAGAACATGATCGCGGTAAAGGAGGCCAACCCCGACCTTGATTTCCTGGTGGTCGACGTCATCGGGGCCAACCCCGGCATCTGGGAGCAGACCATCCAGATAGGCGCCGGCTACTCGGACGGGCTTCAGGAGTACATGGCCATATTGAGCGAGGACGGCAGCCTGGTGGGGCGGATCATCCTCTGCACCTCCGAGGCCTCCGTGGTGCAATTGATCACCGACGACAAGAGCTCGGTGGGCGCCATGCTGCAGGACAACGCGGAGATGGGCGTAGTGAAGGGCGAGGGAAGGGGAGGCGTACGCCTGGAGCTGCTCAACCAGGACGCCGACGTGGAGACGGGAGACGTAGTGGTATCCTCTGGGCTGGGTGGGACCTGCCCGGCGGGTATCCCCATCGGGATCATCGCCGAGATCAGCGAACGCCGCGCCGACTTGTCCGTGGGTATCGTGATCGAGCTGCGGGCGAGCCTGACCCGCCTGGACCGGGTGATGGTGGTCGTATCCCCGCCCCCGAGGACGGCGCCCATAGAGGCGGAGGGAGGAGGTTGATGCCGCGATGCACCGCAGGCTGACCTTCTTCGTGATCCTGGTAGCGGCGTTGCTCCTCCAGCTCACGGTGGCCCCGGAGATAAGCATCGGAACCGTCAAACCCGACATCCTGCTGGTGGCCACCATCTGTTGGGCGCTTTGCGAGGGCCCGGGCCAGGGGGCGCTTTTCGGGTTCTGCGGGGGGATCCTGGATGATATCTTCTCCACCGCCGTGCTGGGAGTATCCGCCTTCGCCAAGACCATCGTCGGCTATTTCAGCGGGGAATTGCGCCAGAGGGTGATCTCCAAGTCGGTCATCTGGCCCATCATCATCGTATTCTTCGGCTCCATACTGCAGGAGCTGATAAGGTTCGCGACCTGGGCCATGGTGGGACTGGAGGAGGCCCCCCCCTTCAGTATCGGCGTAATAGCCGGCCTGGCCCTGTACAACGCGTTGATCACCCTGTTGATCTACCCGGTGATCGGGCGGTTCGCCGGCAGCGAGGATAGGGCGTTGATGTTCCAATGAGTATCGTGAGGTGGAGTAGAGATGCCGGTTAACCCGCAGCAGAAGGGGGCCATGGTCCACCGCTTCACGCTGTTCGTGATGTTCCTGGGCGCCCTGATGGCGGTCCTGGTGGTGCGGCTGTGGTTCCTGCAGGTGGTGCAGGGTGACCATTACAAGGTTATGGCGGAGGGAAACCGCGTCCGCGAGGTCCCCTTGGAGGCGAACCGCGGCAACATCCTCGACCGCAATTCCCAGGAGATGGTCATCAACCGTCAGGCACTCTCCATCTTCGTGCTCCCCACCGAGTTCGAGAAGCTGGAGGACAAGGAAGGGGAGGTGGCCCGCCTGGCGGAGATGCTGGACATGGACCCGCAGGAGATACTGGGCATGGTGCAGGGCGAGGAGGTCCAGCCCCACAAGCCGGTGCTGATCAAGAAAGACGTGGACCCGGAGGTATATTTCTATATCGCCGAGAGACAGGTCGATTTCCCCTGGGTACAGGCGGACGAGATGCCGGTGCGGGAGTACTACGAGGGCGAAGAGACCCTGGCGGCGCACGTGCTAGGCTACCTGGGAGAGATCTCGGAGGAGCAACTGGATACCCTCAAGGAGAAAGGGTATAAGGCGGGAGACATCGTGGGCACCTCCGGCGTCGAGGCCTTTTACGAGGATACCCTGCGCGGGGTGGACGGCAAGGAGATCGTGGAGGTGGACGCCTCGGGCTTGCCCCTGCAGGTGCTCGGCGAGGAGGAGCGCAACCCCGGCAAGACGGTGGTGCTCACTCTGGACAAGGAGCTGCAGAAAGCCGTTGAACAAGCTTTGCGCCAGGGGATGGACCAGGCACGCACCTACTACGACAAGGAGAGGGATAAAAACTATGCCGCTCCAGCCGGCGCCGCGGTGGTCATCGATCCACGCAACGGAGAGATCCTGGCCATGGCCAGCGAGCCGACCTTCAACCTCGAGAGGTTCGTCGGGGGCATCGACGAGCAGGAGTGGGCGGAGCTCAACGACCCCGCCAAGAACGCGCCCCTCAATAACCGTGCTATCGTGGGCCAGTACCCCCCCGGCTCCACTTTCAAGGTGGTCACAGCCATGGCGGCGTTGCAGGACCTCGGCGTCACCGCCTACTCACCATTCTTCTGCAGCCACGTCTTCAACCGCGGCGAGTTCAGGGACTTCCCCAAGACCTGCTGGGGCACCCATGGCACCATCGATTTCATGAACGCCATCATCCAGTCCTGCGACACGGTCTTCTACGACCTGGGTTATTCGTTCTACGAAAACCGCGAGAAGGACGGCTGGGTGACCCGCCTCCAGGACTACTCGATGCTGGCCGGGCTGGGGTCGAAGACCGGCGTGGACCTGCCTAACGAGTTCGAGGGGAGGGTTCCGACCCCGCAGTGGAAGTGGGAGTTCAACCAGGGCAACCCGGACTATCAGCGCTGGTACCCGGGGGATACGGTGAACATGGCGGTAGGACAGGGCGACATCCTGGTGACCCCCCTGCAGCTCGCCAACGTCTACGCCGCTATAGCCAACGGGGGACCCTTTTTCCGGCCACACGTTGGCAAGGAGATCCTCACCTGGCAGGGGGAGACGGTGGAGGTCATGGAACCGGTGCAGATCGGGGACGTCACCAATAAGGACAACACGTTGGGCATCTACGTGGACGCAGGAAACCTGGGGATCGTGCGTTCCGCCCTAACCGGCGTGGTGTGGGGCAGCGGCACGGCAGCGGGAGCCTTCGCGGGGTTCCCCCTGCAACAGTTCCCTGTGGCGGGCAAGACGGGAACGGCCGAGGTGCAGGACAAACAGCCCTGTGCCTGGTTCGCCTGTTATGCCCCGGCCGACAACCCGCAATACGTAGTAGTGGTGATGATCGAGGAGGGCGGTCACGGCGGCATGGTGGCGGCGCCGATAGCGCGGCGCATACTGGAGTCCGCCTTCAACATACCGCCCGGCCAGGGCGGGACGACCGTCGGGGACTAGGAGCGACCATGCCGGAGAGATTGGGAAGGGTGCTTGCGCCCAAGGTCACGGAGAGGAGACAGACCGACGAGGTAGCACGCCGCCTCAGTGGGCTGCCCATCCGTCATATAGACTGGACCCTGTTGGCCATAGCGGTTTTTCTCATCGGTTTCGGTATGCTCGTGCAGTACAGCGCCACCCGCAACGATACCCCCAACAACCCCACCTATTACGTGCTGCGCACGGCCATCAGCCTGCTCATAGGGCTGATCGTCATGGGGCTGATGCTGAGCTTCGACTACCGCCGGCTGAAGGTAGCCACCCCCTTCGTCTACGGGGCCTTCCTCTTCCTCCTGCTGGTCGTCCTGTTCTTCGAGAGGGTGATGGGCTCCTCGCGGTGGATATCGCTGGGTCCCATAGATTTCCAGCCGTCGGAGTACTGCAAGCTGGTGCTCATACTGGTCCTGGCGAATTTCTTCTCCGACAACAAAGCCGAACCTGACTCCTTGCGGAGTTTCATGGTGCCGTTGGCATGGGTCTTGCCCTTCATGCTCCTGGTCTTCCTGCAACCGGACCTGGGCACCACCCTGGTGCTGGGGGCCATCCTGCTGGGCATGCTCTTCCTGGTGGGATGCCGTATGCGCTACTGGGTCAGTTTCGTTGCCCTGGGGGTCATCGGCTTCACCCTCGGCTTCGTCTTCCACGTCTTCAAGCCATACCAGGTCGAACGGTTCATGGCTTTCCTGAAGCAGGGCTCCAATATCCAGGAAGCCGGCTACCATCTCCTGCAATCGAAGATAGCCATCGGCTCTGGCCAGTTGGTGGGAAAGGGGCTCATGCAGGGCACCCAGACCAACCTCGACTTCCTTCCCGCCCACCATACCGACTTCATCTTCGCCGTCATCGGAGAGGAACTCGGGCTCATCGGCGCCCTCATGCTCGTAGGCGTCTTCTGTCTCCTGCTCTGGCGGGGAGTACGCATAGCCAATAACGCCCGTGACTTCTACGGCAGCATGATCGCCTTCGGGATAGTGATCATGTTCACATTCCAGGTGATGGTGAACGTCGGTATGACCATGGGGATCATGCCGATAACCGGCATCCCGTTGCCGTTTATAAGCTTCGGGGGGAACAGCCTCATCGTAAACCTGGCGGCGATAGGATTGCTCACCAACATCCATATACGGCGTTTCTCCCAGATATAGCCAAATTATTGTAGATTATGGTATATATTCATCTGGCCGGGACTTAGGAAAACGAAAAGGGGGTAGGCTTGGAGCCCGAAAACGCATACCGGTCCGGCTTCGCGGGCATTGTAGGACGTCCCAACGTAGGCAAATCCACCCTCCTCAATAACCTCATGCATCGCAAGCTGGCCATCATCTCAGAGAAACCGCAGACGACCAGGAACAAGATCCGATGCGTATGGACCCGGGACGACGCCCAGATAATCTTCGTGGACACGCCGGGCTTCCACAAGCCCAAGAACGCCCTGGGCGAACGCCTGAACAAGGCGGTGCGCGAGACCTTCTCCGAGGTGGACATCATCACCTTCATCCTTGACGGTACCCAGACCATCGGTAGAGGGGACCTGTTCATCGCCGGGGAACTGGCGGAACTGGACACCCCCGTGATAGCGGTGCTCAACAAGAGAGACCGCCTCTCCGCCGACCAGTTGGAGGCGCAAATGGCGGTGGCGGAAAAGCTGGGTGACTTCCGGGACATCATCCCGGTCTCGGCGAAAACGGGTGAGAACGTGCACGCCCTTATCGAGCGCATCGTGGAGTTCCTGCCCGAGGGTCCGAAGTACTACCCCGAGGATGTCTTCACGGACCAACCCGCCTCTTTTATCGTCGCCGAACTCATCCGGGAGAAGGTGCTGCAGCTCACCCGCGAAGAGATACCCCACAGCGTCGCGGTGGTCGTGAAGGGGATAGAGAAGAGGGAGGACAAGGAGCTGGTGGACGTCGAGGCCGTGATCTACGTGGAGCGCGATTCCCAGAAGGGGATCATCATCGGCAAGGGCGGAAGGATGCTCAAAGAGATAGGCACCAGGGCGCGCGTGGAGATCGAGCCACTGCTCGGCGAGAGGGTCTTTCTCAGGCTCCAGGTGGCGGTGGAGAAGGACTGGGCGAAGAGGCCCCAGATGGTGAAGAGGCTGGGCTACTGAAGAGCCCGGGGGACAGCCCGGGACTTGTCACAAGGAGCGTAGCGTCGTGGTGATCACCACATCAAGGGTCATGCCTCCACGCCCGCGCTGATATTACTCTAGGGAGTCGGTTATTCTTGCCCTATTGGCCGTGCCCGGCGTCAGCCCCTTTTATCCCCATAGTATGAGATGAAAGGGAGCCTGCAGATCAACAGCCTGGAGGGGTTCAAGTCGATCAACACCACTTTGCATGGCTGCAGGATTATACTGCTGCATGATGCCGTGTACAATGTTGAAATGGGAATATAAGATGTTCACACCCGCATATTGAACAGCCGGTAGTGTTGGGAGCAGTAGCTTATGGAGGAGAGAAACCGGGTACTGGGAGAGAGCTTGAGCGGCCTCTTGGACCAGGGCAAAATGCGGGCGGCGCTTGCCCTGCTCGACGGCCTGCACCCGGCCGACGCGGCTGAGGTCCTGGAGAGCATCCCCTACAAGGAGAGGCTGCGCATCTTCAAGACCTGGGACGTCGAGGAGTCCTCCGAAGCCCTCCTCGAGATGTCCGAGGACGGCCAGGTAGAGGTCATGCAGGGGCTGGCTCGTGGCCTGGCCACGCGCATCATCTCCGAGATGCCCCCCGACGATGCCGTGGACCTGCTGGCGGACCTCCCGGAAAAGACCTCCGAAGCGCTACTTGCCAGCATGAGCCCCGTCAAAGCGGGGCAGTTGCGCCATCTCCTGGCGCACGGCGAGGAGACGGCGGGCGGGTTGATGACCCCGGAATCCATGCGCCTGAGCGAGGAGCTCACGGTAGGGGATGTCCTGGATAGGTTGCGGGAGGCTCCCGAGAGCGTAGAGATGATCTATTATGTCTATTTCCACGACGAGAAGAACCGCCTTACCGGGGTGAACTCTCTGCGCGAGATGATCATCGCCGACCCCGATAAGCCGGTCCGGGAGATCATGCACCGCAACCTCAAGACCGTGGATCCCGCGGAAGACCAGGAGAAAGTGGCATCCCTGATCGACCGCTACGACCTGCTGGCGGTGCCCGTCGTAGACGAAGAGGGAAGGCTCCTGGGCATCGTGACCGTTGACGACGTCATTGACGTCATCGAAGAGGAAGCCAAGGAGGACATCTACAGCCTGGCGGGCAGTTGGGAGGCCGAGGAGAGCAGGGAGCGCAACCCGTTTCTCGCCGCGGTCCTGGGCCGCCTGCCCTGGGTGCTCATAGCCCTGGCCCTGGAGCTGTTGGTGGCCGGGGGTATACTGAGGGCATTCTCCGATACCATGCAGGAGCACATAGCGCTCGTCTTTTTCATCCCCGCCATCCTCGCCATGGGGGCAGCCGTCTCTCTCCAGAGCGCGACACGCATGTCCCTGGACATCCTGGGCGAGGGAGGGGAAAAACGCAGGTTCGCGAGGAGCATCACGGGCGAGCTGTCGATAGGCCTGGCCATCGCCCTGCTCAGCGGGACGGTCATCTCCCTCTTCGCCTGGTCCATGCGGGAGGATACCCGACTGGGGCTGGTGGTAGGAGTGGCCATGGCCTGCACGGTGGTCTTCGCGGCGCTGGTCGGCTCCCTGCTGCCGCTTATCCTCAAGGCACTGGGCAGAGACCCTTCCAAGGCCTCCGAGCCTTTTCTCGCCACGGTAATGGACATCCTGGGGCTTGCGGTCTTTTTCCTGGTGGGCACGGCCCTGATCTGACGCTTGGAGTTTGAGATGGTCGAGCAGGTACTGGAGATGTTCCCTAGTGTAGGGCACCTCACCCATATGATCGATACCACCATGCTGCGTCCCGAAGCCACGGAGAGTGAATACGTGTATTTCCTCAGGGAGGCGGCCGACGCGAGGTTCAGGAGCGCTTTCGTGCCGCTCTATTACCTCCCCATGGCCCGCCAGGAACTGGAGGGGAGCGGCGTGGCTCTGGGCGCGCCCATCGGCTTTCCCTTCGGTCATGTGTCCACCGACTGTAAAAGAGCCGAGGCCGTGTTCGCATTGCAGCAGGGAGCGGGAGAGCTGGATATGGTCGTCAACATATCGGCCCTGCGCTCCCGAAGATACGACAGGGTCAGGGAAGACATAGCCGCGGTGGTCGGCCTGGCCAGGCGTTACGATACGGGCAAGGGCGAAGGCCACGTGGTGGTCAAGGTCATCCTGGAGACCTGTTACCTGAACAGGGAAGATATGCGCCGGGGCGCTCTCCTCGCTAAGGAAGCGGGCGCCGATTTTGTGAAGACCTCGACGGGCTTCGGCACAAGCACCTCGCCGGGCCTCGGCACAAGCGGCGCCGACGCCGGCGACGTGGCCTTCCTGCGCGAGGTGGTGGGGCCGGGATTCGGGGTCAAGGCCAGCGGCGGTATACGCGACCTGGCGTCCGTCATGGAGATGGTGCGCGCCGGGGCGAGCCGCATCGGCACCAGCTCCGCCTACAATATCCTGCAGGAATACCTACGCATCCTCCCCTGGAACAGACGATAGGGGGTCGTGTCTTCGATCTTCGGTTTCGTGTTTTTTGCGTTGAGTAGCGCTTATTTGTTGGAAGAACCGAAGATCGAAGACACGACCCCACTAGTCACGTTGGTAGCGGTACCCTTCGTTCCTCCCGGCGGGGCCTCGATACTCTCACTCCAGCAGGATACCTGCAGCCGGTTCCGGCTGGTCCCGATGCGGGCCGCACGGCGCTGGGGGGTCTGGATAAAAGGTTCTTCTCCGAGAAGTGTGGGTAGGAGTGTGAGAA
>CAYHAT010000108.1:0-9512 GCA_964354675.1 uncultured Actinomycetota bacterium
GGAGAGACGCGCAGCTTAGGTATGTGGTGCTCTATGGGGCGTTGTGCAGCTACTGCCTCAGCAGGGCTGAACGGCTTGACGGGTCTTATTTGCGCACGTTTGCCCTCGAATTGAGGGAGCAGCTTGCCCTGAACCTCGCTGTATTTGTCACATCGATTCTGACTCAGCCGCACGGGCGCTTGGGTGTTGAACAGACCGCTCAGCCACCGCTCCGTCAAATCATTGAAGTATTGCAGCAAGTGATGTGCAAACACGACGCGGACAAGCTTGCGATTTCTGTGCTCGAAATCTATAAAGACAGTTATCGCGGAGAGCGAAGTTTGGAGTGATGAGATTCCTCGTTCGCCACATTTAGATGTTGATCTGACCTCCGTTTTCCAAAGCATTACGTTATCGTGAGGTTCTGATACCGGGGATCACATATGCTAAACGGGCTGAAAAACTTCTATTAGTGATTTCGGGTAAAAAACGAGGTCAAATCAACGCAACCTTTATAGGCAAGCGCATATAGGTACGCAGTTTCGCATTACTTAATCATGGTGTCCGCTATGCAGTCTAGCAACACTCTGTTTTCTGTAGCATTAATACTGGTCGTCGTATGATCGAAGCACTTGCAGCATTAGGTAGGTACTCTATAGCGCAATGGGGTAGCATCGACGAAAGCAACTTACGAACGCTGATCGATAACCCTGCGAGCACGCCTAAGTACAAACACGTATTACTTATCACATTTGACTCGGCCAACGACTGCCGATTTGCGCGGGTCGAGTACGAGGAGTACTCAAAGGAGAAGATTTACGAATATCTCTATAAGAAGGGAGCCCCTAACGGCCCGGATGTCACACCGACGGCAAGAGTGGCTAAAGACATCGAAAAAACATTTGAAAACAAAATCGTGAAGTGGTTCAAGAACGCGCTAAATGACGACTTGGTGCGGCAAGATGAAAGCAATTACGCATTTTTACAGCGGCTATCCGAAGCGATAGAGCGTGACCACGATCGCATCCTTACGGAGCTCAAAGCAAAATTCGAAGTAATCGACAAGAAAGACCGTGCCATTATCTCGATCCTCATCGAGAACGACCTTAACGGGAAGTACGCCGGTGATTTTCCGATATTCAGGCAGATTGTATCAGAAAAAGGCTTAGAGGCCTATTATAAGAGGTACGGCATCGAGTCAGTCGCGTATGACCAGGTGTGTTCCGTCTGCAAAACGGTCACTCCTGCGGTGTATGGATTTGTCAGCACCTTTGCCTTCTACAACGTTGACAAGCCTGGATTCGTCAGCAGCGGGTTCGATCAGTCAAAAGCATGGAAAAATTATCCTGTCTGTGAGCAGTGTGCGCTGATTTTAGAAGCTGGTCGAAAGCTCCTCGAGCGTGATTTTGCCTTTCGAATGTATAATTTGAGCTATTTCATCATTCCAAAGCCTTTATTTGACCGGGATAGCGACGCGGTGGTCAAAAAATTCCAGTTTTTCAGGAGTGAGTTTCGGTCACTGAGCCCTAAGAACAAGCGCTTGATCGACGCGCGGGAAGAGGACATCTTTAGCTTTCTGTCCGAGCAGCACAACTTTTTCAACAATAACCTCTTGTTTTACGAAAAATCCAACGCTGCCTTTCGAATCCTCCTCTACGTCGAAGATGTCCTCCCGTCGCACATCCGGCGGATGTTTCAAGCTAAACAGGCCGTTGACGAAAAATCCGTCTTCAAAACTGCTGGCAAAGACGGCGAGGGCATGCCCTTCGACTTCCGGACGGTGTATCACTTTTTCTGGGGTTCGGATAGGCGGAAGCATTTCCTTGAAGTTATTAACAGCGTTTTTACCTCGAAGCACGTGGACCGCTCATTTTTGATCCGGGCGATAATGAACAAGATCCGCGACGACCACACCCAAGGCGACCATACGAGATATTCAACGCTGCGCGGTATACAACTCTTGCTTTTTTTGCACGAGATGGATCTGCTTAATCGATCTGAAGGTGATGGACAAATGAAAGAAACGACAATTTTTGATGTGGACGATTCGAATCCCGTTGTCGACGCCGTGAATACATTATTCGACGAATTTCCCGATTTCTTTGATACCGATGCAAAACGCGCGGTATTCTTAGAGGGGGTCTTGACTCAGAAGCTGTTGCGTCTGCAATACGTGGAAAGAGGCGGAGCCACCCCGTTTAAGTCAAAGCTCAACTCTCTCAATCTGGATGAGCGTCTCCTTAAGAAACTGCTGCCGCAAATCCAAAACAAGTTTCAGGAATATGGAAAGGACTACTATCGCAGGCTGGAGAGGCTGCTTGCCGAATATATGGTGAAAGCAGGCGCACACTGGAAGATGACCCCGGACGAGATTAGCTTCTACTTTGTCACGGGAATGAACCTTTCAGATTACGTCAAGGGCAGCCCCGCTGCCTCTACTGAAGGTGATACGGATGGTTGATTACGTAAAGAACAGGTCTGAAATTGTTTTTTTGTACGATGTCAAAGATGCAAACCCGAATGGTGACCCGCTTGACGAGAACCGTCCGCGGATCGACGAGGAGACTGGCATTAATCTGGTCACCGATGTCCGGCTGAAGCGAACGATTCGGGACTATTTGCACAACTTTAAGGACGAAGAAATATTCGTCAGGGAAATTGAGTATGGTGACGGCTACATCCAGGATGCGAAGCTGCGTGCTGAGGATTTCCTTCCCGCCGACACGCGTATACCGGCAGGCCTCAATGAAAAAAAGAAGGCAATCGACGAGGGTGTGCTAAACGCCTGTATCGACGTGCGGCTATTTGGAGCCACGATACCAATTAGCGCGGCAAAATCGGCCAAAGGCGCTGACGAAGAAAAAAAGGGATCGATCACGCACACAGGTCCAGTGCAGTTCAAAATCGGCCGGTCGATGCACAAAGTACACATTAAACATTTTAGGGGCACGGGGGCGTTTGCATCCGGCAAAGGTGCGACGCAAAAGACATTCAGAGAAGAGGACTTTCTGCCCTATTCATTGATCAACTTTTATGGCATCATCAACGAAAACGTCGCACCCGAGACACGGCTCACCGAGCACGATGTCGGCGCTCTGATGGACGCTATGTGGAACGGCACGAAGAACCTCATCTCACGGTCGAAAGCAGGGCAAGTCCCACGGCTGCTCGTAAAGGTGAATTACGGGACCAGCAACTACCACATCGGGGATCTCAACTCCGGCATCAAGCTTGTGTCAGAGCTGGAAGATGAGGTAATACGTGACATCTCGGAAGTTCAGCTTGACGTCGACGAGTTCATAGCCGCGTTGCTGCAGCACAAAGGGACCATTGAGAGTGTACAATACAAGGTCGACCCGAAAGTCAGGCTGCGGTACAAGGGCGCTGAAATGACATTCGTGGAGTGCCTGGATAAAGTAGGCGTAACTCACTCTGCGTTCAACTTCTGAGGAACCGCATGCAGCCCGTGATCGTATTTGATCTCTGGGGAGACTACGCACATTATCGTAAGTACTTCACAACGACGTCGCCCCTCACCTTCTTACTCCCCCCTCGAACGGCGTTAATGGGGCTCATAGGGGCGGTCTGTGGGCTCAAAAAAGAGGAGTACATCCCGGCATTCGCAGGCGACCAGGCACAATTAGCCGTCTCTATCCGCACCCCAGCGAAGAAAGTCAGGATGGCGGAAAACCTGATCGATACCAAGACCGCACTCCTTATGGGCAAAATCAGGAACCGCACACAGATAAGGCTCGAGCTCGTCAAAGATCCGCGATATCGCGTTTATGTAAGCTTGCAAAACCAGGCGCTACGAGATCTGCTGAAAGAAATGCTCGTTGGGCACAAGTGTGTCTATACGCCGTATCTGGGGATAAGCGAACTCATAGCAAACTTTTCCTACGTCGGTGAGTATGAAGCGGAAGCGAGAGCGCCAGACGAACACGTGAATATCGTTAGCGCGCTGAACGCTGACCTCATTCGGGACCTCACCATAGAGGACAACAAAGAGTATTTCTCAGAGGTGATGCCGTGCGACATGGCGGCTGACCGGTCAGTCACGCGCTATTCAAAGATCGTGTACGAACGCAACGGGCAGGCGATAAATGCCCACGTCACCGAATGCGTGGAACTTGAACAAGGCGAATTCATTGCATTCATGTGAACTCTTCTCCCATCCCCAAAAAACGCTGCTTGAGCATCTCAGTCAGGTCACGCTAACGTGTTGCAAGATAACCGCCTTAAAAGAGATCCGGTACGGCGATCTCGGGCTGACGCGTGACCTATTCACACGCTTTATTGAAGTAGTCGGAGCGGCACACGACTTTGGCAAGTCCACGCGCTATTTTCAAGAGTACCTGCGTTCCGCCGACGATCCGGACTATGTGAAACCCGTAGAGGCAAATCACGGCGTCATATCAGCGATATTCACCTACCACGCCGTAAAAACAATCATCGGCGCTACGGATAACGACGTCGCCACTTATCTGCCCTACATCGGCTTTTTCATTGTTAAACGGCATCACGGGAACCTTAAGAACGCCAAGGATGAGATTTTGGACGCGGTTCAACCCGACAGCGTCGAACGTATAAAAAACCAAGTAGACAGCATCGACCACGACAGGGTGCGGCGTCTCTACGACACGCTCGTGCCTGGCGTATGCACCGATGTTTTTTTGCAGGATTACCGTGCGGTCATAAGCCAGATCAACGAGGATAAGTTCGGTTTTGACGAATGGCTGGGTGCGTACCCTACTCCCGCCGTCTGTATTCTCATGTTGATGAGCTATTCCATACTCATAAGCGCCGACAAGACAGAGGCCTCGGGCACGAGCGTGCAGCGCTGTGAGGAGGCCCTCGCCGAAGACCTCGTTGAGGTCTATCGGCAGGCAAAGGGGTATGACGAAGCGGCAACCGACATTGACGAGATGAGAAATGCTATCTACATAGCGGTAACGGGGTCGGTCACTTCGGCGGACCTAGCGACGAAGATCATGTCCATCACCGCGCCAACCGGCACTGGAAAGACACTCACTGCGCTCTCTGCGGCGCTGAAGCTCCGTCATATGGTGCATGATGCGCATGGGTACTATCCGCGCATCATCTACTCGTTACCATTTCTGTCGATCATCGACCAAAACTTCGGCGTTTTTGAAGACGTGTTAACCTGCAACGGCATTCCCATAACGAACGACGTTTTGTTGAAGCATCACCACTTGGCAGAGGTCTTCTATGCCACGCGCGACAATGAATTTGAACCGGATCGGGCCCAGTTCTTGATTGAAGGCTGGAACTCTGAGATCATCGTCACCACCTTTGTCCAGTTCTTTCACTCACTTTTTACGAACAAGAACCAGTCGCTCCGAAAGTTCCACAATATCGTAAACTCGATCATCATCTTGGACGAGGTGCAGGCGATCCCTCACAAGTATTGGAAGCTCCTCAACGATTTTCTTAGGGACCTCGGACGTTATTTCGGGACGTACGTTATCTTAGTCACTGCAACTCAGCCGCTCATCTTTGAGGGCGACGTGACCGAGTTGCTGACTAATCGATCTGCGTATTTTGAAAAACTCAATCGTGTGCGTCTCTATCCGCACGTCAGCGCATCGTGTACGTTTGCTGAGTTTTTGGACACCGTGCGAGCAGATATTACAGAACACCCAACGAGAAGCTTCCTGATCGTTTTAAACACGATCAACTGCGCTCGCGAGATGTATGCACGCTTGCAGGAGGGCAGCGATAATGACACCGCGTACTACTACCTAAGCACGCACGTTACCCCGCACGAACGGTTGCAACGAATACGAGACATTAAGCGCGGCACGAAGCGTGCAGTTATCGTGAGCACCCAGCTTGTCGAGGCCGGTGTGGACATAGACGTCGACGTCGTCTACAGGGACTTCGCACCGTTGGACTCCATCAACCAAGTAAGTGGCCGGTGCAACAGGAACGATCGCCGTGATACACATGGTATAGTAAATTTGTACATCTTGAATGACAAGAAAAAGGACGTTTACAAATACATTTATTCAGGATTGCCGGTCGACAAGACGCGTGACGTTTTTAAGGCCTATGAAGACGGCGCAACAGCGCAACGCGGGATACAGGAGGCCCATTTTTTAGACCTTATAAACCGCTATTTCACAAAGATCAAAGGGGCGCTTTCTGAAGACGAGTCGAAAGAGCTGCTTACGTCCATCAAAAAGCTGGAGTTCGACGACGTATCCCAGGGGTTTAGGCTGATCGACGAAAGCGGATATGAGAAGTTCGACCTCTTTGTCGAGCTAAACGGCCACGCCGTTGAGACGTGGGAGCGCTATATGCGCGTTCGAAGCATAGAAAACCCGTTTGAACGGCGGAAGGCTTTCCTGCAAATCAAGCGTGAGTTTTATGAATACGTTATTTCCGTGCCTGCTCGTCAGGTTTCTAACGACGTGATGGATTTCGAGTACATAGGGCGGATTCCTTATGAGCTCCTCGATACGTACTACGATGAGGCGACGGGCTTTAAGCCTCGGTCACACGGAGTTATGATCTTGTGAAACTAAGAGTGTTTACGCTCCGGGTGCTCACCGACGCGCCTATTGACGCGAGCGCGGCACAGTTACGGGGGTTTTTCGCGACCAAATTCAACGATTATCAGTTGTTACACCACCACAGCGCTGAGAAGCTGATCTATGACTATCCCCGGGTGCAGTACAAAGTCATTGACGGTCAGCACCTCGTCCTCGGCATCGATGAGGGCATAGAAGTACTCAAGGAGATCTATGATCGATACGAGTCGCTCCGTCTCGGGTCGATGACCTACAACGTCATCGGTCAGGAGTTTGGCGTGAAAGAGTGTGAGCTCTCTATCTCCGATGAATATTGTGTGTATGCCTTCAAAACACCGTGGCTAGCGTTAAACCAGACTAACTACCAAAAATACTATGCGTGCAAGAACCGGACTGATCGGCTCGAACTTTTGTCGCGAACGCTCATCGGTAACCTCCTCTCGATATCGAAATCCTTTGGGTATACCGTACCGCAGCGTATTGAAGCCGCCGTCGACGTCAACGCCGCTAAAACGCGGCTCAAAGGCGTGAGTGTTATGGCGTTCCGTGGAAGATTCACGGCGAACTTTGAGATCCCCGAGTTGTTAGGAATCGGCAAGTCGGTATCAAGAGGTTACGGAGCGGTACAGAAATGCAACTAGTCCTTAACACGCGTGGCGCCTTCTTGAAGAAGAAGGGGGACGGTTTTGTGGTAAAGAATGAGGAGAGATCATACGAGATCGCGGCACGCAAGGTGGAAAGCATCCTGATAACCACGTCCGCGACTATTACCACTGACGCTATAAAATGTGCGATGGAGAATAATATAGACGTCATATTCTTTGACCACTTTGGCAACCCCTTCAGCAGGGTATGGCACTGTAAACTGGGAAGCACGACCCTCATCAGACGTCGGCAGCTCGAAACGTCGATAACGCCACGCGGATTGCACATGGCGCGCGGTTGGGCCCTCACCAAGATCGAAAACCAAGCCCGGTATCTCAAAGAGCTAAAGAAGAACCACCCCCACATACAGTTGGATTTACACGGACATATTGAGCAGCTCGAGCAATTGAGCGAGAGGATGGCCTCCGTTGAAGGGACTATTGATGAGAATCGCGGTAAGGTGATGGGCATCGAGGGAGCGGCATCCCGACTGTACTTTGGGGCATTGGCACGCGTGATGCCTGAAAAGTGGACGTTTCGCGGGAGAAGTCGCGATCCCGCCGCAGACGGATTTAACTGCATGTTAAACTATGGATACGGGGTCCTCTACTCAATGGTTGAAAAAGGGATTATCGTCGCCGGACTAGATCCATATATTGGGTTCATTCACGCTGATAACTACAACAAGAAGTCATTTGTCTTTGACTTAATTGAACTCTATAGGATCTACGTCGATCAGACGGTTGTCCGGCTATTTACACGAAAAATGGCGAAGGAGGACATGTTCGACACCGTTCCCGGCGGCTTTACGCTCAACGCCGACGGCAAAACGCTGCTATTGCAGCTTTTAAACGAGACCTTTGAAAGATCGATCAATCACCGCGGCAGGCATGTAAAAATAAGGAATATCATTCAACTTGATTGCCACAGGATCGCGAATGATCTGCTTTTGGGTGGGGATGAGTAATGTCCATCGTGTGGGTCGTGTACGATATCGCTGAGAACAAAGTGCGAACAAAGGTGAGTAACGCGTGTATTAGCAGCGGCTTGTATCGTGTGCAAAAGAGCGTTTTTCTCGGAACCCTAAGCGCAAATGAACGCGATGAACTGGCGCTTAAATGCGAGGAACTGATCGATGCAGACGTTGACTCCGTCTACATCTTTCCCATGGATCAACAGTCATTCAAGAGCGTGAAAATGCTTGGTCAGGCATTTAGCAAAGACCTTGTGAGTGATAAAGTGCGCGCTCTCTTTGTTTAAGGGTATTTGTTATGTCGTACTATGATGCTCACGGGGAGAGGGCAGTCGTTACACTTACTGATGTATTAGAGTACACATTCTGCCCGCGCTTCATCTTCTATATGCGTTGTCTTGACATCCCACAGCACGAGGAGAAACGGTACAAGGTGCAAAAAGGCCGTGAGGTCCACAAAGCACGCGCTATGACAAATAAGAGGTACCTGCGACATAAGATAAACGTCGTAAAAAAAGAGAGTGAAGTGTTGCTAACGTCAGAGCGACATCGGATAAAGGGTAAGGTAGACGAAGTGCTGTTTTTAGCAGATGGGACCGCCGCACCACTTGAGTACAAATTCGCCGAGTTTAAACAAACGGTGTGGGCCACGCATACACTGCAACTGATACTGCAGGCTTTGTTAATCCAAGAGAACTACGGCGCACAGGTTAAGTCCGGATTCGTTTGTTACACGCGGAGTAACGACGTGGTCAAAAAAGTCGATATAACGAATGGTGATTACGATCACGCCTTGCTGACCATTAAAGACATCCTCAAAATAATAGATACAGGGTATTATCCAGCTAATATAAGACCAAATAAGCGCTGTCCCGATTGTTGCTACAGAAATGTATGTGTTTAGTTTTTCTGAAGTATTTAAAGGTACCAATAGAAATGGCATCAGAATGTTCAGTACAAAGATATGGGTAGTATACACGGAATATTCGACTAAAGGAGTATTTTCGGCCGGTCTTACAGAGCTACATCCAATAAAACAAGGATTGAAACGTTTAGGCAGCGCGTGGGCAGCGCTTGAGCGGATATCTTACAGAGCTACATCCAATAAAACAAGGATTGAAACTTGAACTGCCGAGGGTAGTCATCTCGCCTTTAGCCTGCGCTTACAGAGCTACATCCAATAAAACAAGGATTGAAACATAGTATAAGCTGCCCTACGTCATCCGGTGCGTAGAACTTACAGAGCTACATCCAATAAAACAAGGATTGAAACTCTATAGTGACGCCCGCGCCACTAGGCCACGTTGTCTTACAGAGCTACATCCAATAAAACAAGGATTGAAACATTGAGTATGCCAATA
>CAYHAT010000109.1:0-9446 GCA_964354675.1 uncultured Actinomycetota bacterium
AAACGTATTTCAGTTTATAGACCTTCGAAGTGACGTATAGGGAGACGATAAGCTGTTGGGGGGTCGAAAAATGAGTTTACCATGGAAACGATGGCGACTGCTTCCTATCTTCTTGATCATCCTGACTTTTCTCTTTACCTCGGTCTTTATGGTGCCGCAGAGAGAGGTCGAAGCACAGGTCAGCTATGGAGTAGAGCAATGGCATCCCTACAAGTCCACCATAGACGGCACCACCCTTCCTTGCAGTATCTACAAGCCCAATCCAGCGGATGTTACGCGATTGGGCGGGACTACCGCAAAGATCCCCTTGTGGGTCGACCTGCATGCTTTTGGGGGACACGGTACGATCCCAACCCCCGACACCACCTACAACAATATGTTCGTGCTCTCACCCTGGGGAAGGAACTACAAGAGCATGTACGCCGATGGCAAGGAAATAGGCACCCCGGAACCCTGCCTCTTAGATGATTTCTCGAGTTCGGCCACCGGCTGGACTCCCATGAACGGGACTTGGGCCGCCAGCGGAGGCGCATATCAGCAGACAGATCCAGGCACTTATTGGAAAGTCTCGGACCGCAGCGGCTCCAATGGCTCTGATTACACCGTCACCGTAGACCTGAAGGAAACCCAGAGGGTGGCCGGCGAGAGCGCCATGGGCATACTCTTCCGCAAGCAGGCGAGCGCAGACCCCAACGTCAACAACGATTGTTATTGGTTGGATCTGGATAATAATCAAGGGTTGATCTACCTGCGCCTCTTCCGCTTCCATTATGCCACCCTGCAATGGACCCCACTGTCCATAGAGCCGATCAAGAACGGGGATGTGCAGGTCACTGAAACCGACCCGTTTTGGACCAACGGCGTCAACCTGAAGGTCAATGTCTTCGAGGATGTCATCGAGGCGCAGATCAACAATTACCTGGTGGCCCTGGATCCCAACCTGACCTATCACAACGACAATACCTGGGGAGGCCGCATCAACGATGCGACACTCGGCTCGGGCGGTGTAGCCCTGGCGAGCTTCGGCGGGACGCATACCTTCGACAACTTCCGGGTGCAGAATGAGCTCCTGTTCGGCGAGAGCGACGTCATCGACTGCATCAACCAGTTCATCGAGGAGTTCAGCAGCGACCCCAACTACCGCGTGGATCCCACCAAGATATACCTCTCCGGCTACTCCATGGGAGGGGTGGGGACCTGGAACGTCGGGCTTCACAACCCTGACCTCTTCTGCGCCCTTCACCCGGCCTTCGGGACCACCGACCTGTTCGAGGGCTACAACTGGATAAAGACCTACTATCCCGATACCAAGGGGGTGTTCTGCTGTTACGACCTCTTTGGAGCGAGATACGACTTCAAAGAGGAACAGGACGCGCATATAGGAGAAACCGTGGATGCTTTCCTCGATGGCGCCCCCGGCAGCGATATCAAGATCGACTCCGCTCTGCACGAGTACAGCGCTCGCTGGATCCTGGAGAATTCTCTGAACATGCCCATGCGCATCGAGCACCCGCAGTACGACTCGTTGATCCCCAACGTGGTGTTGCCACTCAACCCGGCGAACAACTATGTGTGCGCTTTCTGGGCTACCTTCTACCCGACCTGGTGGCCGCCGAATTTCTGGCAGCAATATACGACATTGGTGCCGCAGTACGCCCATGCGAATTACGTCTGGCAGAAGTGGCAGTCCATTACGGGGCTCACCAAGTGCTCGCAGGAGACCAGCGGCTGGACGGCGGATGGCCTCCCTCCCAGCAACCCCAGCAACCCCATTTACAGCCGGGATCCCAACGACATCTGGGACAACTTCAACTACAGTACCAGCGTGCCCAGCGGCGCCCATGGCCTGTTCTCAAACCAGGGGACTTGGGGAATAGTTGGTAGAAGAAGCGAGTACGTTGATTTCCAGAACCCGCTGAGGATCTGGAGCTTCTGGAACCGTGCGACGACGAGCTACTACAGCCGCCATATGAACCCACCGGAAGTGGCCTTGAAGACCTACGACAACGAGCACAACAAGGCGTGGTGGCTGACCCTGGAGCCGGTCTCTCCGGACCAGAACATACCCGGCCTGGCCAGGGTGGTGCCGAATGTAGCCGGCAACAGCGCTGCTGTCCACGTCAAGAACGTCAAGACCACCACGCTGGACATCGCGCGCATGGGGCTCAACAACACCACTTCCGGCAAGGTCGTAACCATCACCCTGGACTGGAACACCGCCCCCGAGGCCGAGACGACCGCGGTGGCCAGCGGCTGGAACAAGACCACTCTCAAGCTGGTCGGCAACTGGTGGCCGAAGGCGAGCTACACCGTCAAGCTCAACGGCGTCACCAAATCCTATACCAAGACGGGCACGGTGATGACCATCGCGGATGTCCCGATCTCAGGCACGACCGCCACCCTGAAGATCACCATCCCCTCCGGCCTGACCAACAAGGTCTCCAACCCCAACTTCGACACCAACACCACCGGTTGGGCAGGTAGCGTGTATTATAGTGGGTCGGGTTCGGGGAGCTTCACCGTCGATAACGTGGAGCAGGCTCATTCAGGAACGAAGTCGGTGAGGATCAAGGGTGGAAAGGCCAACGCTTCTCCCTTCCTCGCCTGCTGGGAATACAACCCGAGTACCACGATGAGCGTAACCGCGGGGACGAGCTATACCGCCAGCGCTTTCGCTAAGACAAGGGCCCTCCAGGGCGTGACGAAAAGGTACGCCAACGGCAAGTACGATGGTACCTTCAATGCCAGCGCGGGAGTGGGCATCGTGTGGCTGAACTCGAGCAAACAGTTCCTCAGTATAAGCCAATCGACGGGCATCAGCGGCAGTAAGGACTGGTCACCCGTGGAGGTGACTGCTACCGCGCCTACAGGCGCCAGGTACTGCAAGGTGATCACCTTCGTCAAGAGCCCGGACGCCGCGGGTTCCTCCGGTAGCGCCTGGTTCGACGATGTGGCCTTGCGGTGAGTTGAAGCAGTAGCTCCTTGCCGAAGGGAGGAGATGCAGGAAGCCGGTTTGCATAACGCAGGCCGCAGTTGAGAAAAGAAGGCTCCTTCTCCGGGATGCTAAGCCCGGAGAGGGAGCCTCTTCCATTTTCCTCTTCAAGGATAGTAATAGGTGCTATATGGGCAATGCCAATAATATTCTTCTGCGGGCATCGGGCTCAGGCAGGAAACTCAGTCCTTTTCCTCCTCCTCGATGTCCAGCTTATCCAGGCGCAGCACCTTGAAGATAAGATAGACCACGGCCAGGATGATCACGAAATTGATGAGGACGCCGATGAAATGCCCGTAGTTGAATACGGCATCTCCGATAGTGAAGGTCAGCGTGTCCAGGCTGCCCTGGCCGATGATCGCCCCGATGATCGGGTTGATGAGGTCATTGACCATGGCGGTGACGACCCCCGCCGTCGCCAGGCCGATGATGAAGCCGACGGCCAGGCCGACGACTCCCTGCTTGCGGATGAACTCTACGAAACCCTTCATGCATATCACCTCCTGGAAGAATAGTTCAGCGGTAAAAAGAAAAAACCTTTGGGATCCCGGGTTGGCGCTGGAGCTTATGAAGAGGAACGCCCTGCTGGAGTTTCTGGGATGACGAGAATGAATGGTCTTCTTGTGGTCCGTGCTCAAGCCGACCTTCAGAGAGCCATGCGCTCCTCCGCCTCCGGCAGCAGAAGCTGTCCTTTGGGGATATAGAGTGTCTGCATGCTCTTGCCGGGTGCGATCTCGCGGATGCGGCGCGACATGGCATGATCGCCCAGGGTGAGGCGTGCGGCTCCCGGCTTGAAGCTCCTCCCCAGGTTGCTGGAGATGCCGTCCACGTGGGTACGCAGCAGTTCCCGGTCCTTTACCGAGAAGATGGTGTAGTCGAAATAGGTCTTCATGCGCGCCGCGTTTTTATTGACCTCCAGGTTGAGGATCTCCTCGCCGTTCTCAGAGAGCCTGCACGAGACGCTCCTCTCATCCTCGGCGAAGTCTATGTCCGCGAGGAACTTGGGGAACCCCCAGATGTCGATACCCGCGTGCAGCCCTACCTCCGAGGTAAGCGGCAGCTGCCAGATGAAGACCTCGAAGGAGAGGGAGGCGGCCATGCGCAGGACGGGTATTAGGGGCAGGTTGAAACGGGGACGGTAGCGCGCGGGCACCATGATGATGAACTCTTTATAGGGGCCGATGCTGGTGTCGCGGTAATCGGCAGCCATGAAGCCGAGCAACCCCTTGCCGGGGTAGACCTCCACCGGGATAAGCTTGGAGGTCGGCAGGAGTTCCTTGAGCTTGAGCGTGGGAGCCGTGAAGACGCCCGCCATGGCGAAGACGTCCCGGTAGAGGATGGGCACGTCGCAGGTGCCGCCGGTTATCTTTATCGCGTGCTGCTCGACATCCTTGAAGAAATCGCTATCCATCTCACCCTCCTATCCCCTCACAGCCGCCCCGCAGGCTTCCGCCTACTCCTGCTTGCATTATAATGATTTGCCCGCTTCACAGGGAAGATAAACTCGTGATGGCAGTGGCAAACCTCTTTACGCGGCGGCGCTCAGACACAGAAACGGCAGCCCTGGGGAAAGTAGATGCCGAGGTAACAAAGGGGCTCGAGGTCCCGTTCCTCGTCCCTGTCCATCCAATAGAAGAGGTCCTCCGCCTGGAGGTGATCCTCGCAGGGATCGGTGCGCTCCTCTTCCGTTCCAGGCATCTCCTCTTTCATCGCTGCCTCCCATGACTATTACACCCCAAAAGGCAGCATCCGTTCAATGGTCTATTTCGGAATTCGGCGGGCGCTTGTGGAGAAGACAATCCTACTAATATTTCACCAGGGTGCCCGTCCTGCGGGCGTAGTGCACGGCCTGGCGGAAAAGGGCCAGGCTCAGCGGTATGAGTACGGCCGCGATGATGGCCAGGGCGAGGAAATCCTTCCACAAGGCGGAGAAGCCCTCACCCAGGAGCAGCGCACCCCGCATGCCCTCCAACGACCAGGTTATGGGTAACAGGCGCGAGAGGGACTGCATCCAGTCGGGGAGGACGGTTACGGGATAGAAGACGCCTCCCAGCAGGATGGAGAGGCTGCTCACCACCCAGTTGATGGGATCGCCTCTTTTAAAGACGATGATGAAGCTGGCGGAGATGATCCCCAGGGCGGCATAGGAAGCGATGGTGAGGACGAGCAGCAGCAGCGCTGCGGCGATGTTGGCCCCGGCGAAGGAGACACCGAAGAAGGCACCCACCACCAGGAACGCCAGCACGGAGACGGAGGTGAAGAGGAAGCGCCATATGGAGGAGGAGAGGATGATGGTGGTGAGTGAGGTGGGCGTGGACATCATGGCCTCCAGGGTCCCCATCATCTGCTCCTCCCGCATGCTCTCGGCGAAAGCGCCCAGGCCGGTGCGCAGGTACATGGCCATGGCCACCCCCACCAGGGCGAAGGAAAAGTAGTCGTCGGCGGACTCCTGGACGTAGGCGGGATCCACGATCTTCCCCAGGAAATAGAAGATGGCGACGGAGAAGACCACTCCAACGAGAGAGAGCAGAAAATTAAAGCGGTAGCTCGCCTCCATGAAGAAGTCACGTCCGAGGAAGGCCAGGACTTTTCTCATATCATCCCTCCCTCCTCCGCTTCATCTGCCCTCCGCACCAGCTCGACGAAGATGTCCCCCAGCCCTGCCCCCTCCCCGAGTTCCCGTCCGCCCCGTTCCAGCAGCGCGGCGAGCGTGCCGAGGTAGAGGAGACGGCCGCGGTGCAGCAAAGCAACGTCCTCGCATAGCCGCTCGGCCTCGTCCATGTCCTGGGTGGCCAGGAGCACCGCCTTTCCCCTCGTCTCCACCAGTTCCTTGCGGATGAAGTCCTGCAACGGGTAGGCGGCATCCGGGGAGAGGGAGCGGGTAGGCTCGTCCATCAACAGGACCTGCGGATCGTGAAGAAGGGCGCGTGCCACCGACGCCTTCTGCCGCATGCCCGAGGAATAATCGGAGAAGGGGACGTCCAGGTATGCGGAGATGCCCGTGAGCTCGCCCAGTTCCTCGATGCGCCGGCCCGCCGACGCACTATCCATGTCATGCAGGGAGGCGAAGAACTCCAGGTTGCGGCGGCCCGAGAGGCGCCAGTAGAAACTGCGCTCCTCGCTGTTCACCATACCCATGCGGCTGCGTATGCGGCGGCCGTGATGGAGCGGGTCCTCCCCCAACACCAGTACTGAACCCGATGTCGGTACCAACAGGTTGTAGCAGATCTTGATCAGGGTGGTCTTTCCCGCCCCGTTCGTCCCCAGCAACCCGAAGACACTGCCGCTGCGGACATCGAGGCTCACCCCGTCCAAGGCCCTGATAGCCCCCTGTTTCCATGAGGGCAGGAAGAAAGAGCGCCAACCCCTGGACGGTCGCGGGTAATCCTTTACCAGTGCGCTGACCGCTAGTGCCGCCGCGCCGATCTCAGAAGGCCCACTCATATGACCCCTATCCCCAGGAGACGCACGCATGAACCGCCAGTCGTTCCCGGTGTGGCTTATCTACCTCTACCATAGGCGCTGCTCAAGACGGTTAGTTGGCTGAGATCATTGCCGCTTCTCGCATTATCTAGTCTTATAGACGTGTATACGGAATACCTTTATTATGATTGATACATTTTGTTGGGTATCAGCATCTGTTTATATATGGATAAAGGTGATGGATTTGATGCGCATCATACCCAGAGAGGAATACTGCATCGGGTGCCGGCTGTGCGAGATCCACTGCATAGTGCAGCACTCCAAGAGCAAGGACATCATCAAGGCTTTCAAAAAGGAGAAGCGCCCGGTGAAGCGGGTCGAGGTGGAGGAGGAGGGAAACGTCTCCTTCGCCCTGCAGTGCCGCCACTGCGACGAGGCCCCATGCGTCACCGCCTGCCTCTCCGGGGCCATGCAAAAGGACCCGGAGACCGGCGTGGTGACCAACGACCCCGAACGCTGCGTAGGCTGCTGGACCTGCATCCTGGTGTGCCCCTTCGCGGCGGTGCGCCGGGACGAGGTTGACAGAAAAGTGGTGGGCAAATGCGACCTCTGCCCCGACCTTGACACCCCGGCCTGCGTGGCCAACTGCCCCAACGAAGCTCTGATCCTGGTGGAGGACTGAAGATGGAGACATACGATTACGCCATAGTGGGCAATTCGGCGGCGGCCATCAACGCGGTCGAGGCCATCCGGGAGCAGGATGCCGAGGGCAGCATCGGCCTGTTCTGTGAAGAGAAATACCGCTGCTATTCCCGCCCCCTTATCTCGTACCTGGTGGCGGGCGAGATTTCGACGCAGGGCATGTATTACCGGCCTTCCGACTACTACCGTAAGATGCAGGTAAAGTTCCACCCTGGCGAGCGCGTAGTCTCCCTTGCCGCCTCGAATAAGACCCTTACCACCGTGGGCAAAGAGAAGGCCAAGTGGCGCAGGCTGCTCCTGGCCACCGGCTTTATCCCTTTCATCCCGCCTATCACGGGCCTGGAGGAAGTCGACTACCTTACCTTCATCTCCTGGGACGACGCCAAGCGCATGCTCAGCCTGACGTCGAAGCCGGTCCGCGCCCTGGTGGTCGGGGCCGGCCTCATCGGCATGAAGGCGGCGGAAGCGCTGCACGCCAGGGGAGCCGCGGTCACGGTGGTGGAAAAACTGGACCGCGTCCTGCCCCTGGCGCTGGACGATCGGGCATCGGAGCTGGTCGCTGGGCGCTGCCGCGAGGCGCAGATCGACGTCATCACCGGCCGGAGCGTGTCCAAGTTAGAGGGCGGGGGAGGCTATAAAGGCAAGGCCGTGCTGGAGGATGGGGCGGAGATGGACTTCGACCTCCTGGTGATGGCGGTAGGTGTCAGGCCGCGCACCGAGCTGGCCGAGGCCGCCGGGTTGCCATGCGACCGCGGGATCCAGGTGGACGAATATCAGCGCACCAAGAACAAAGATATCTATGCAGCCGGGGATGCGGTCAGGGCCATGGACATCGTGCTCGGGGAGCCCTCCATCAACGCTTTGTGGCCGGTGGCCGCGCTGCAGGGAAAATACGCCGGCAGGAACATGGCTGGCGCGGATGCCCCCTATCCCGGATGCAACTCCATGAACGCGGTGGAGTTCTTCGGGCTGCCGGTGCTCTCCGCGGGAATAGTGAACCCTCCGGACAAGGGCTACCAGGTCATAACCCGGCAGGACGACGGCGACTACCGCAAGGTGGTGCTGCAGGGAGACGTACTCGTGGGGATGCTCCTTACGGGAAAGATAGAACGCGCCGGCATCCTCACCAGCCTCATCCAGGAGAAGGCCAACGTGAGAAGAATGAAGAACTCCCTCCTCGACGAAGGGTTCGGCTACATCCATCTCCCGCGCGCGGTGAGGAAGGAGCGCATCGAGGAGGCGGTGACCGGCCTCAAGGTCACCGAGGCCGCAAGAGGCCGGGGAGGTTGAGGCCATGCTCAGAGGCGTAAGATTCCGCGACGACAAGGACTTCTCCGGCTGCTCCATATTCGGGATGATGAACGTGGGCGGGGTGAAGTTCACGGGCGAGCCAATGATCACTGCCATCGCCAATATGAAGGAGCGCAGCAACGGGCTGGGCGGCGGATTCGCCGCCTACGGCATATACCCGCACTACGCCGAGCTCTATTGCTTCCAGATGATGTATAGCGACGAGGCGGGGAAGCACGACGCCGAGGAATTCCTCAAGGCCAGCTTCACCATAGAACAGGCCGAGCTGATACCCACCTCGACTTGCGAGGGGGTCGACGACCCGCCGTTGCTGTGGCGTTATTTCCTGCATCCCCGCGAGAACCTCGACCTCGTTTGCGAGCTGGAGGACCTGGACGACTTCGTGGTCCAGGCGGTCATGCACATCAACGCGGAGATCGATGGCGCATTCGCCTTCTCCAGCGGCAAGAACATGGGTGTGTTCAAGGGAGTCGGGTTTCCCGAGGACCTCGGCCGCTTCTTCCGCCTGGACGAATACGAGGGCTACATCTGGGTAGCCCACGGCAGGTTCCCCACCAACACCCAGGCGTGGTGGGGCGGCGCCCATCCCTTCAACATCCTGGACTGGTCCGTGGTCCACAACGGAGAGATATCATCTTACGGCATCAACCAGCGTTACCTGGAGATGTACGGATATATCTGTACGTTGTTCACGGATACCGAGGTCATCGCCTATGCGGTGGATCTCCTGGTGCGGCGCCACGGCCTTTCCATCGCGGACACGGCCAAGGTGCTGGCCGCCCCGCTGTGGACGAATATCGACCGCATGCCGCGGAAGGAGAAGGAGCTGCACACGGCTTTGCGCCAGACCTACGGCTCCCTGCTGCTCAACGGCCCCTTCAGCATCATCGTGTCCAACCTCTCGCAGATGATCGGCCTCACCGACCGCATCAGGCTGCGCCCCCTGGTAGCGGGACGCAACGGCGACTGGATGTACCTCTCCTCGGAGGAGGCGCCCATGCACCTGATTGACGGCACC